>CAZSRK010000063.1:0-11775 GCA_964609305.1 uncultured Oscillospiraceae bacterium | reverse complement strand
GGAGACGCCATTTTTATATTTATTCCACTAAAATAGTGATGAATTTTTATTTTACGACAAATTTCAACAAATTTTCCTGAATTCACCTTGTATGATACATTTGTCTTCAGCTTTAGACAAATTTATTCTCAGAAAGGATGATACCATTGTCTACAATCAGAGAAGCAATCAACAAATGTGACGCTTCCAATGAAATGGAAGCCGTCATCAAGGAGCAGCTTGAAACGCTGATTGAGCTGGCCGAGTATAACACGGAGCTTCAGCTAAGCAAAATCACAAACAGCCTCAAGGACGGGAAGATCAGCGACGACCTGTATGTGCCCATCTCAAAGATAGTTGAGCAGTACACCGACGCGCGCGCCGTCACCACGGAATCGAACGCGGATATCGTCGGAAATATCAAAACTGCCATTAGCAAATTCTTCCATCCTGGTAAGGAGGAGATACTGGACGGTGTCTCCGACATCATCGGCACCGCGTTCGACGCGCTGATGGGCAGTGGTGAAGGCATGGAATTTCAAAAGACGATATATATCGTCGCCGTTGAATATCCCTCTGTCGTACGTATGGACGTGGCAGCGTGGGTCCGCAACACCAGAGCCCAGGGGATAAGGGACAAGTGCAAAAGCGCCATAGCCGTTGTGGCCGTGAAATCGGCCGTGGATATCACAAAGCTGGACTTTGCAACTTTTGTATCTGTCTACGCCCCGCTGCTTTCCAAGTGCTATAGCAGCGATCTTAAAAACGTGGACGAGCTTCTCGACTCGGCCGAGAATATTTACAAGAGGCTGGGGCTTCAGACAAAGCCTCAGGGCCTTCAGGCCATAAAGCCATACTCTCTCGAGAAGCTGCAAAGAACGACCATTTCCATGGTACCGCAGGTCGGTGATTTCTAAGGGGGGCGAAAACATGAATGTGGCAAACTACGACTTCTATGGGCAGCTGAACCAGCGCCAAAGCGCCCTGATAGATCTCGTCAACGACAGATTCGAACCGCCGATTTCGGAAATAGCGGGCGGCATGTGCTACATGTTGTCGATGCAGCTACTGCTGGACTATCTGGGGCGTACGGACGACTCGCGCACGCCGGAGAACATCTTTGACAGGCTCACCGATGCTCAGGACGGCGGGGCCTATCTGCGCCAGATCGCCGGTAACTTCAGGGCCTATATCGACAGCCGCTTCTCCCTTGGAAATCTGAGCGCCCAGACAGGCACTTACATAAGCGAGCTTTCACGCCGACGGTACGAGGTAATACATATGTCCAGCTTTTCCAGCAGTACGGTGCCGTCTTCCCTGTCCGAGCCGGATTCACCCAGACACGGCCTGTTGATAGTACTGTTTTACACCAACAGCGACGGTACTGAATCCGGCCATGCGGTGGCCGTGGTACGTGACAGCGCAGGGTACGCGCTTTACGATCCAAACTACGGCATCTGCCGATTCTCCAACGTATCGGAAATATGCACGACCGTCCTTCCTGCGCTGTACTGCCAGGCAGGCGTTCGCGAACATCTTTATCTTATACGCCGGCTTAAAGAGGATTAAACTCTTATAATAAGTCAATGGCCCGGAACAACAAGCTGTTGCTGTGTTCCGGGCCTGTTTTTGCCCTATTCTTCCTCGGCGGGGCCAAGCAGTATGCTCACTACACCGCAGAGTATTCCTCCCACCGGGAACAGCCACCAGGCGGTACCCCAGAGGTTGCGGGTCAGGCCCAGGCAGACATATATGGCCGTGGCCAGAATCATAATGGCGCCGCAAATACGTCCGACGCGCTGGTTGCGCCTCTTGTCGTCCTCCGTGGGGTAAAGCTCCCGCTGGCTGATCCGGTTGTACTTGTCGATCTTGTACTTATCCTCCATGATACCGGCCCAGACGATGACGGCCACCGCAACGGCCACGACAAGCAGAGAACCTGCGCCGACCAAATGATCATATGGCGCATCCTCAGGCAAAAAATGAAAAATCATAGGCACCAGCGCAAGGCCGAGGATTATAACACCCACGGAGCCGGCAATATAGTAGACGAAGCGGTTGTGGAATGAATTCTTCTGCTCCTGGGTGTAAAAATCCTGAATGACGGGGTTGCGCTTGCGGAAGTTTGTATGCTGGATACCGCTTGCCACAAGCACCGTCACCGAAATTGCCACGATCACAAGGAACAAACAGCCGCAGAGCATATCCGACACCCCCAGCCCCGACAGCGCGGCGGTCAGCGCGGTGCCGGCGATGATCGCACCGACGGACAGGGATATCTTTCTGGCAAAACCGTTCATGAACCTGTCGTATCCGGCAGTGTCCTCCTCAGCCTGAGCTGCGGCATCCCCGCGCAGCAACGTATCCATGGATACGGAAAACATATCGCAGAGTTTCATGATGGTGTCCATTTCTGGAAAACTCGCGCTGCTCTCCCATTTGCTGACACTTTGCCGTGAGACGCTCAGTGCCTGCGCAAGCTGCTCCTGCGTCAGGCCCTGACGGGCCCGGAGAAACTGAAGATTGTCTGAAAAGGCCATAATGTGATCCTCCTTTAAGATTTTCTGGCCTGATTATCCCATGGCAGCATCCGCAACTCAACCGATTTTCTGTTGCGTTTGGGAAAAAGGGTGTAAACTTCCGGTTGCATGTGTGGAGTTTACCACAATATCTGTGGTTTTTTCAACCTAAGCGTTTCATCACCATGCCGACTTCGACAGCCGGTATGCAGAAAGCTGATAGGTAAATTACCAAAATGCATTGTACAGTAAATGAAATATTTGTTAAAATAACTTATATCATGTATTACAAAGGAGGGAACGGAATGACTCAGGAAGAAAGACTCACTCAGCTCGAAAAACGGCTTGAGGATACACTCGCACAGCTTCACCGGAAGATCGAGCATGTGATGTCCTACACCGAGGCGTTCAATGCAACTACGCGCTATTCATACCGTCATGCCGGCAACAAGCATCTCTGGAGCATGGCGTCCTATGCGATGAACACCCCTACCGTACGCGCGGAGATCGGCCCCATGGGACTGTGCGACGGTATCGACGCCGTACACAAACTCTATGCTGTCGGCCACCAGGGCGACAACGAGGAGTCCGCGCGCGATGAGAGCTTCACGGACGGGATGGGCCTGTTCATGGCCGAGCATCCGCTGTGCACGCCCATCATCGAGGTCGCCGAGGACTGCGAAACCGCAAAGGGCGTTTTCATCTCCAACGGTGCCGAGGGAAGCGGAACGGATGAAAAGGGCCACCGCGGCTTCTGGATCTGGATGACGCCCGCCTGCGAATTCTGCAAGGAGGAAGGCGTTTGGAAGGTCTGGCACAACCACGGCATGTCCACCTTTATCTCCTCCTGGGATCACGAGTGGAGCGACGGCGCGCCCAGGATGATGGCCGAGCCTGAGCCGGGCGAGGATGGCGAGGAGCCCAAGGGCATGCCCACCGCCGATTACGCCGGCCCGACGACCTTCTTCCAGGAATACCGCGCCTGGGAAACCATGAAGCCCTGGCCCCAGCCGCCTGAGCCCTACAAGACCTACGAGGGCAGCCAGCCAGTCGTCGGAGCTCCTCCGGCCGGTTATGACATCGACGGTTAAGGGAGGTAGAGAATATGAAACCCGAATATTACGACGCTAAAATCGACAAACTCGAGAGCATGATCGATGACCTGGAGCAGGAGATCGGCCACGGAGCCGCAAGGGCGCAGGCAATCATCGACATCAACAACCTGATGGGCAAGTACACCTTCTATGCCCGTTACGGCATGTATAACCGTGTTTTGAGCTATTTCTCCGACAAGCCGGATACGAGCCTGGAGATCAACGACTTTGGAGTATACGCCGGCAAGGAGAAGATCGCGGACTTCTATCAGAAATACTGCAAGGCTTTCGACGGCGAGGGTTACGGCGTCCTGCATGAGCACGCAGTCTCCACACCGGTCGTAGAGGTCGCAGCAGACGGTCAGACCGCCAAGGGCGTCTGGCTCAGCCCGGGACACGAGGCCTTCCCTCTCGTTCGCGAGGATGCAAACGTTCAGGAAACTGAGCAGGAGCGCGGTCACAAGGTCCGTTCCTCCTGGGTCTATGGCAAATTTGCGATAGAGTTTGTGCTTGAGGACGGAAAGTGGAAGATATGGCATATGCAGTATTTCCGCACCTTCCAGATTGGTTTTTACGACTCCTGGACCGATGTTGAGAAAAAGGACGAGTGGTTCCCTGTCGTACGCTCGCGCGAGGTAGTCGACTCCTTCACAGGCGGCCCCAGCTCCGAGCCGACATATACGCAGCAATATGATCCCCGGGGTACGTTGCCATTCTGGCCGCGCCCGCCGAAGCCCTATGAGACCTACGAGGGTTCCGACCCCGTGGTTGGTGCGCCCAAAGCTTAAGGAGAGGAGGATACAGTCATGAACGATATCATTGAAGCCAGGATCGCAGATCTTGAGGCGAAGATAACCGAAGGCCGCAAAAAGCTTGAGCTCGAGCTCAAACGCGCGGACGCCTGCATGCAGGTCCAGAACACGCTCAACCGTTTCCTTTTCGCCTTTCAGGGCAAGGACGCCGACGCCTGTGTGGCTGAATTTGCCGACAACGTCGATATCTCGTTCGAGATATTCAAGTTCGGCGTGTTCAAGAGCAAGGAGAACATAAAAAAGCTCCTGCGCGAACAGTACTATATGGGCAAGGAGATACCCGGTGCGCACATAGAGATGAACAGCCTCACCCCCTGCATCGTCGTGGCCGGGGACGGCAACACCGCCAAGGGGCTCTGGAGTTCCTTCGGCTGGGAGGCATATCCCACAAATGAAGGTCCCAAGGCCAGCTGGAACGCAAACCAGATCGCCGCGGAGTTCATCTTTGAAAACGGCACATGGAAGATCAGATATCTCCAGGTGTTTACGACCTTTGTCTCCGATTACCGCAAGAGCTGGACAGCCGGTGAGCCTGACTGGTTCAAGCCGGACTTCAAGGGCTGGCCGAAGCCCGGCGAGAAATGGCTCGACTACGCCGACGGGCCGACGACCTTCTACCGTCCGTATGACCAGAAGATCCCGCGCCTGTACTGGCCGCAGACGCCGCAGCCTTACTACACCTACGACAACTCCTACCCCATGGTCGGTACTCCCCCGGAGGGCGCCGATCTCTGATAAATCCATAAAAAAGCCGTCCCTCGACGGCCATAAAATCAAAAACCAAGGAACCGGCATAGCTCAGGCTATGCCGGTTCATCATTTTCTCCATCCGATAAATGGCGGGGCATCAGGTTCATATATGCTCACTGGCTGTTTGTCTCGACGACCAGAGGGCTGGGTATTCTTCCTCCCTTGGCCTTTATCCAGGCAAACAGCCATACGGTGCACACGGCCAGTGGGATCAGGCAGGCCAGGAACATCGTGCTGTAATCGAAAGCCTCGACGATCACGCCGCAGATAATGGGTCCAACCAGGTCGCCGATGTCTATGCCAATATAGGCCGTCGTGCTTCCCGCGCCGCGGTGATCAGGACGCACCACCTGCATGCACAGCGCCTGATGCATCGTCTGTGCCGTGCCGGTGCCAAACGCATTGAGCACAGCGCAGATCCACAGCTGGCAGCTGTTGCCGATAAATGCCAGAAGTATGAGGTTGGCCGCAAAGGCGATGTACGAGGGGATAAGCGCCCTGTGTGTGCCATATTTATCCGAGAGCGCGCCGATCAGCGGCCGGGAAATGAGCATTGCCGCGGCGTTTACGATATAATACACCGAGATGCCGTCTATCGACTTATATTCCGTTACATATATTACGAGATAGGTCACCATGCCCGCCCTGGCAATACTGCACAGCGTCATAAAGCAGGCGGGAATGATCGTCTCCCTTGCAATTATGTTGTCCGGCCTGAAAACGATCTTACTGTCGGGATTCTTCTCGATCTTCATACGGCTTGCGATTATCAGCGACACTACGACAAGGCTTCCCGACATTATGAAAGCCGTCTTATAGTCAAACCGTTCGGCGACGGCAAGGCCGATGCCCGGACCAAAGGCAGTTGCCAGAACGGAGCTCATGCCGTAAATACCTATGCCGGAGGCTACCTTCTCCGCCGGCAGACAGTCTGTCGCCATCGTGAGCCCAAGGGCCGCGTTACAGCCCATGCCAATGCCGTGCAGCAGCCTGAAGAAAACAAGCATCGGCACAGAGGAAACAAAAGCGTAACCAAACGACGCAAGGGCTATCAGCCCCAGCATCAGCGTGTACAGTATTTTCTTATTGCAGCCGTCTATCAATGGCCCGGTGACCGGGCGCGTGCCCAGCGCAGTCACGGAAAACATGCCGACGACTACACCGATTACAGAGCTTCCAATGCTCAGGCTGCTCAGATACTTGGGAAGCAGCGTGCTCATCATAAATTGGCCAAAATACATAACGCAGGTCGTTATGAAAAGCGCCGTAAAATTATAGTTCCAGATTGTTGATTTCTTCTGTTTCACTTTTTTCCTCCACTTGTGTTATATATGACTCTTTTCAGTATACAGCCTCGCGCGTAGTTTGGCAAATTAATTTGCTCCGTTTTTACAAGTTGCACGTCATGGCGTTTTTCCGCGCAGCCCCTTAATGCGCCGTAACTTGTATATTATTTTTCACTGATTTCTTGTAATACATCCTATATCATCTAACCTTGTCCATGAATGGCGTACATTTTTTGTATTTTGTCCGTTTTTTCGTATGCGACTGCACATTTTGCAATATTCATTACATAATTATTTTTCCAACAACTGAATAATTTGTTGACATTGCCTAGCGAGTAATTTATTATATAATCAATCTTGTATGTTGTGTTAACAGGTACAGGTTTATCGCAATCACGATTGTTATATGAAAGAAAGGAGTTTCCCTATGAGTAAGACAGAGTTTACCACTGAGCAGCTCGCAGACAGATGGATGGATCGTCGTGAGATTCAGAACATCATGGGCAAGTATGTCTATGCGGTGCTGCTGAAGGACGAGGCCAAGCTCGTGGACACCTACTGGGCAGACCTGCCGGACATTTCCCTCGGAGTCAACGACGGTTATTACGTCGGCCCCGAGGCGGTCAGGGGATATTACGACGCAGTCGATGAAAACACCAGGATCCGCACCGAGTATATGATGAAAGTCCTGCCCAAGTACTTTGAGGGCAAGACAGAGGAGGAGCTTCACGGCGTCGGCTCCATTTATGTCGACGGCCTTTCCAACGCGGTCATCGAACAGGCTGAGGACGGCAAAACCATCAAGGCCCTCTGGCACGTCGCCGGCTGTGACACCGATATCCATCCGGAAGGCCCTTTCTCCTACTGGGCTTATGGTTACATAGCCGCCGACTTCATTCTCATTGACGACGAGTGGAAGATCTGGCACATGCAGAACATCGTCGACCTCGATGCCCCTGTCGGGGTCAACTTTGCAAAGCCCGTGGCAAAGGAAGAGCCGCTGCCCGAGTTCGCCGGCCTTGCCGACCTTCTCAAGCCGCTGCCCGCCCCCACGGTGGCAAAGAAAATACACGAAGCATATCATCCGGGCCGCGGATTTATGCCTCTGGCCAGGGTTCCCGAACCCTACAAGACCTTTGCTGACACATTCAGCTACGGAATTTGAGAAGGGAGGATTGCAGTAATGGGTGTTTATGGTTATTTTAACAGGCCAGTGTACGACGACGATACTCAAATCCGCCGCACCTGGGATCTCGAAGAGATGAGAAACATCGCTCACAAGTTTGCTTTCCATATGGCAAATAATGAGCGCGAAAGGGCCCTGTCGGAGTGCTGGGTCTCTGAGCCCGAGAATATGAAGACTGCCTCTTACGGCAAAAACTGGGGCTACTACGTCGGCATGGACGAGATAAAACGCTATTTCCTCGATAAGGAAAAGATGGACAAGTTCGTAACCGGTATGATCCCCATGACCTCCTGGGTCATCGAGCAGTCCCACAAAGAGGACAATGCTCAGGGCATCTTCTACTGCATCTGGTACGATGTTGAGAAGGGCAACGACGGCGACGAGGCATACTGGTACAGCGCCAAGGTCGGCATTGACTTCATCAAGGAGGCCGATGGCTGGAAGATATGGCATTACTTCATGGGCGTTGACCTCTTCTGCGAGGCCGGCGACAACTTCAACAGGCAGCCGAGCACCATAACAGGCGACGAGTCCATCGTTAACCCGCTCAAGGCCGAGTTCGGCACGCCGACCATCCCCATGGAGGCCTATACCGTAAAGTACAACTGGTCGCACTATCCCCCGCTGCCCACCCCGCATGACACCTATGCCGAGACTGTCAACTGCGGACCCACCGGCAATCCCAATTACAAAGGTTAAGGAGGCGCCGTAATGAAAAGAAATCTTACCACTCATCAGAAGATACAGTTTGCAAAAGCTTCAAACTGCATAGAGTCAGAATACGCTCTGCACTGCTACTATCACTCGACCGAAGAGCGTCCCGACTCCCCCTATTCCTCCGTCCTCTGGTCCAAACGCCATGACGAGATATCCTCTGCCCATGGCTTTGGCGGCCTGATAGGCTGGGATCACTGCGTCATCGGCTGGTCCAACGGAATGGAGATCATGTCCCACAAGATGTACGACATGATAAGCGAGAAGTATCCCGAGGTCAAGGAGCTTGTCGCAAAGAACGCTCAGGATTATTACTTCATCGGCGGCGGCACAGTTATGCACGCAATCGCCTCCCCCGTCATCGAGATGGCCGAGGACGGCGAGAACGCCAGTGCCACCTTCTACACCCCCGGCATTCTGTTTTCCGACCTCACGCCGAACGGCTTCAAGCGCGGCGGCATGATGTGGGAGCGTTACGGCCAGAACTGGGTCTATGAGGATAATGAATGGCGCGTGCTGCACAACCAGGTTATGCTCGACTTCAACGTCGGCATGGCCACCGGCAACCCCGGGCGTGAGCAGTGGGAAACCATGAAAAACAGCGGCTGGATCTGGAACGGTATGATGCCCGGGCCGCCTCTGGAGAAGGATCGCAAGGGTCCGGCCAACATGGACTACTGGCCCGTCATTCCTCCTCAGCGCACCGTTATGCCGCCTGAGCCCTACAAGACTTACGAGGACGGCATCGAGTACATCCCACTCGACGGCGACGGCATCGGACAGTACCGCGTTCCCGATTTCCCGGACAACGGTATTCCCGAAGACGAGCATCCCTAATCGAACGTTTGACTCTCCTTGCAGGAGCGCGGGAATACCGCGCTCCTGTATATTCCCCTGTATATTCCAAAGAGTCCGCCATTTATCTCCAAAAACTTATTTATCGCAGATAAATTTTATATATACCCAAGTCATTAACAGATATAACCAAAAGGAGAAGAAACATGTTTGAGCTGAAATTTCCCCATCTGTTTGAGCCTGTGAAGATAGGCACGCTCACCTGTAAAAACCGTATCATGTCCGCTCCGGCGTCCCAGGCTGAGATAGATAACGAAGGTCATCACAACGACCGCAACATCTCTTTCTATAAGCGCCGTGCACAGGGAGGCTGCGGCATCGTAACTGTTGGCGACTGCATTGTTCACGAGACCGGCACCGACCACCCCAAGCAGGTCAAAATGTGGGAAGACCAGCTTGTTCTTCCCTCCCTCACCCAGATGGCCTATGCTATCAAGCAGCATGGCGCCATCGCAAATATCCAGCTTTCCCACGGCGGAAACCAGTGCGAGCCTTTCTTTGTCCCCGACGGCAAGGTCTACGGTCCCAGCGCTTTTGTTGATGACTACGGCGTTGAGATAATCGAGATGTCCAAGGACTTCATCCACGAGATCGTCGAGGCCTTCGGCGACGCGGCAAAGCTCGCTCAGTATGCCGGCTTTGACATGTGTCAGATCCACGCCGGACATCACTGGCTCGGCGGGCAGTTCCTCTCCCGCACCAGCAACCGCCGTACCGATGAGTACGGCGGCCCGATCGAAAACCGCGCACGCTTCCTGCTCGAGTGCATAGAAAACGTCCGCCAGAAATGCGGCCCCCGTTTCCCGATCGAGGTGCGCATAAGTTCCACCGAGTTTCCGGAGCTGACTCCCGATGCTCCCGACGGGATCACCGTTGAGGAAAGCTGCCAGCTTGCCGAGCTGCTTGACGGAAAGATCGAGATCCTGCACTGCTCCGTCGGCAACTCCTATTACCCCGAACTTTCGCGTCTGGGACATCCGTCCATGTTCGTGCCCCACGGCTGCAACGTCAAATACGCGGCCGAGATCAGAAAGCACGTCAAAAAGACGCTTATCGCCTGCGTCGGCGGCCTGTCCACTCCCGAGGAAATGGAGCAGATCATCGCCTCCGGCCAGGCCGACATATGCGCCATCGGCCGCGCGCTTATCGCCGACCCCGACATCGCAAAGAAGGCGCGCCTCGGCAAGGACGAGGAAATCCGTCCCTGCCTGCGCTGCTCCACCTGCCTTGCCAGTATGACCGACCAGCACATACTCAAATGCTCCGTCAATCCCATCATGGGCCGTGAGCTTGAGAATCAGAACGCACCTCTGCCCACCACGCCGAAAAAGGTGCTCGTCGCCGGCGGCGGTCCGGGCGGCATGCAGTGTGCCATCACCGCGGCTGAGCGCGGGCACGACGTCACCCTCTGCGAGGCGGCGGATCATCTCGGCGGCGCGCTGAAATTCGCGCAGTACGAGGATTTCAAAGTGGACCTGTACCGCTATGAGCAGTTCCTGGAGCGCGAATGCAAGCGCGTTGGCGTCAAAGTTATGCTCAACACCCCGGTTACCAAGCAGTTCGCCGAGGAGTTCGCTCCCGACGTTCTTGCAATCGCCATCGGCGCCGAGCCCATCGTCCTGCCGCTGCCCGGCATGGACGGCGACAATGTCATCATCTCTACCCAGATGTATGACAACGGAGAGCCTGAGGTCGCACACAAGGTAGCCATCATGGGCGGCGGTCTTGTCGGCTGTGAGATCGGCCTCGACCTCTTCAACAAGGGACACGAGGTGCACATCATCGAGATGCAGTCCGACGTTGCTCCCGAGTGCAACCATTATCACAAGATCGCACTTATGGCCGAGCTTTCCAAGGGCGTCAACCTCCATCTCGGCGTGCGTGCCACCGAGGTCACTCCCGACGGCGTCAAAGCCGTTGACGTGAACACCGGCGAAGAGGTTTTTATTGAGGGACAGACCGTTATCTCGTCCGTCGGCCTGCGCAGCCTCACAGCCGCGACCGACGAGCTCATGACTGCCCGCGTGCCCGAAATCTTCACGATCGGTGACTGCATGCGTCCGCAGCAGGTCACTCAGGCCGTTCACGCCGGCTATAACGCCGCAATGGATATGTAATTTCCGGTGCCGAAGCTTACGGCCACGTTCCGTTTGCCAGGCCGAAAAAATACCGTTCCCCAAGGAGCGGGCAGCATGTGCTGCCCGCTCCTTTACTTCACTGCACTTCGCCGTCAGATATCAGGCAGCTTTTCTGCCTGGAACTGTTCTTGCCCCGGCACCCTATAATTAAATCAGCGAAAGCATCATTTCCGGACAAAGACGGGAAAAACTAATAATCCGGAGCTCCTGACTGGTATTGCAGGGGCCGGATACGAAGCTGAGCAATGATAACAGAGCAGAACACTGCGGATATGTAAATACCGGCAGGGCGATTTAATGCACTTTTCCTGTATTCTTGGATCCCTGGCACATAAAAGCGGCTTCGCCGTCTGCTTACCGCAATTTTTGTTTTTCTTGACAAAATAGTTATTCGCAAATTGCAATAACAAGTTGAACACTTCCGGGTAGATGGGACGGCAGT
>CAZSRK010000062.1:0-11795 GCA_964609305.1 uncultured Oscillospiraceae bacterium | reverse complement strand
ATCTGGGAAAATGGCGCCTGTAATTCCATAAGAATGCAAACATTATCTATTTATTTCAGAGGCTGACTGTGGTATAATGATCCCTGCCGAAGGGAACCGTTATACCGGCGCCGGCACAGAACGCTTCGCGTCGAAAATCGACTGCATAACGTTATGCGCCAGAGGAATAGTCGTCTCCATGCAAACGCCCGCGTACCCATAATAGTATGCGCAGCCTGTCTGTTTTCAGGCCCGGACCGACGAGGAAAATATAGTATAAATAGGGGCGGATCCTGTCAAAATTCCGGGTTTGAGCGCGCTATATGCCGGTATTCCCGGCTGGAAACCCCATAGTTGAGAAAAAAGCAACATGGTTCTGTTTTGAAGGCAAAGACGTAAAAAAGTGACAGTTGCTTGTGTATTGTGCACAGTTAGCATGTCAAAATTTAAGCAAGATACACTAAAGGCGATGCAAAAAAGCTGCGCGTCTTACATTAGTTACCAATTATTTGGCGGATTTATTCGAAATGCACATTATCATATTCATAAAATGACTTGACTGCATTTATTAAACTATGTTATTTTTGTGTTATAAATTGTATAAGTCACATAAAATGTCAGGCATTTTGTCTCAATAATTGTCTGGTATGCAGCGGTTATAGCATTCCCCTTTTTGACTGCGTAATCTCAGGTAATATTGCCCGTAAAATGGGAAGGACTCCGTTTTGGATTTACCTGCTGGCAGTAAGTTCCGGTTTCTGTTTACTTCAGGAGCCTGAGCGGTCTGTTGGCAGTAAATTAGATATTCACTTAGTACTAAGAAAAGGAGAACCGCAATGAAAAAAATGAAGTCTGTGCTAGCAATGCTGTTGACTCTCATGATGCTTTTTTCCCTTGCCGCCTGCGGCGATGAGACTGAGGCCCCAGCGACCGAAGCCCCTGTGGATGATGGCGGAGAAACCGATGCTCCGGAAGACACGTCGTCAGAAGAGGATTCCGGCGAGAGCACGGGTACCAAGACGCTCGAGACCTTGCGCCTCGGCGTCTACGGCGACTCGACCTACACCGGCACCTTTGATACCTCCGGCACTTGGGCAGGAACCGGCGCCGGCTACGGCGTGATCTTCGCTGTCTATGACACTCTGTTCTATATCGACTCCACTGGTGAGTACGTCTCCAGAACTGTCGAGAGCTATGAGTGGACCGACGACACCACCCTCGTCATCCAGCTTAAGGACGGTATCATGTTCAGCAACGGCACCCAGCTCACCGGTAAGGACGTCCTCTTCAGCCTTGAGCTTATGCAGAACAGTGGCACCCAGCGCTCCGGCTACTACACGCCGTATGACCTTGACAACAGCTCATACAGCGACGATGGGCTGACCATCACCCTCAAAACCTATGAGCCCTATGCTGCTTACTATGCCGGTCTTGACTTCGGCATTGTCTCCGCTGACTATGTCGAGAGCCTTGGCGGCGGAGAGAACATTGACTGGTATGATCCCTCGTTGGTTGTCGGCAGCGGTCCGTACACCTGCACAGCGTTCACCTCCGGCGCCTCCGCGACTTATGTCAAGAGGGACGACTACTGGGGCCTTGAGTACGGCTATGACGACATCTATGAGAACATAGAGGTCACCCAGTACACCGACCAGACCACCATGTGCATCGACTTTGAGACTGGCGCTCTGGACGTTGCCATCGACCTTTCTGTTCAGGACTACGACAGGCTTGCTGCCGATACTTCTAGCAACTTTGAGACCAAGCTTATCAACTCCAACGTTGTCTACCAGCTCGTTTTCGACAGCAACTACAATGAATACCTGCAGGACGCCACTGTGCGTGAGGCTCTCTGCCACGCGATAGACACCGCAGCCCTGTGCGAGGCGGTTGCCGGCACCTACGGCGTGTATGCCGACTCCATGTTCGGCCAGAACGAAGTCGGCTATGTCGGAGGCCTTGACTATGAGTACGACCCCGAGCTGTCCAGGTCTCTGCTTGAGGAGGCCGGCTATGGCAGCGGCTTCACCCTGCACTTTGCAACCATCGGTAGTGAGCCCTACACCACTATCGCTGAGATCGTTCAGGGTTACTTCGCTGAGGTCGGCGTGACGGTCGAGATCGAGTCCCTTGAGCTCGCTACTTTCATCAGTCTCTCCGCCACCCCGGGCTTCTCCGACATGCAGATCTACACCATGACCGGTGGTAACCCGAGTGGTGAGCCTGTTGTCCATCTCGACAACTGGTACTCCGACAGCACCAGTGTAATCATGCACCGCACGGAGGAGTATGATGAGCTTCTCATCGGCGGCGAGACCAGCCTGGACGAAGAGACTCGTGCCGAGTACTATGCTCAGCTGCAGCAGCTCTGGCATGACAACTTTGACGGCGTGCCTCTTTATGAGTACAGCAAGGGCTACGCCTACAACACCGATGTTTTCGAGGACTTCACAGTCGCGTCTTCCAGCGTCCTGTGGATATTCGACGCAGTGCTCAAATGATTTTGACTTTGAGGTGCGTTGGTGGTGTTGCCCGTAAAACGGGTTAGATTCCGTTTTGGATTTACCTGTGGGCGGAAAGGCCCGGCTCCTGTTGTACTCCAGGAGCCGGGACGGACCGTCAGCAGTTAAATTAAATTTACTTAGCATAAGAAAAGGAGAACCTCAATGAAAAGAATGAAATCTGTGCTAGCGATGCTGTTGGCGCTCATGATGCTTTTCTCCCTCGCCGCCTGCGGCAGCGAGACCGAGGAAACCCAGACTGAGTCCCCGGCAACCGAGGCTCCCGCGGATGACGGCAACGAGTCCACGGAAACCACGGATGACACTCAGGAGCCCAGCGAGGAAACGGGCACCAAGACGCTCGAGACCCTGCGCCTCGGCATCTACGGCGACTCCACCTATACCGGCACCTTCGATCCCTCCGGCGCTTGGGCAGGAACCGGCGCTGGCTACGGTGTGGTCTTCACCGTGTATGACACTCTGTTCTATATCGACTCCACCGGTGAGTACAACACCAGGACTGTCGAGAGCTATGAGTGGACTGACGACACTACCCTCGTCATCCAGCTCAAGGACGGTATCATGTTCAGCAACGGCACTCAGCTGACTGGTAAGGACGTGCTTTACAGCCTGGGCCTGATGCAGAACAGCGGTATGCGCTCCGGCTATTATACTCCGTTCGACATTGACAGCAGCTCATACAGCGACGACGGACTGACCATCACCCTCAAGACCTTTGAGCCCTATGCGGCTTACTACGCTGGCCTTGACTTCGCCATTGTCTCCGCGGACTATGTAGAGAGCGTGGGTGGCGGCGATAACATGGATTGGTACGATCCCGCGCAGGTCGTCGGCAGTGGCCCGTATACCTGCACGGAGCTTGTTTCCGGCGCCTCCGCGACTTATGTCAAGAGGGACGACTACTGGGGCCTTGAGTACGGCTATGACGACATCTATGAGAACATAGAGGTCACCCAGTACACCGACCAGACCACCATGTGCATCGACTTTGAGACTGGCGCTCTGGACGTTGCCATCGACCTTTCTGTTCAGGACTACGACAGGCTTGCTGCCGATACTTCTAGCAACTTTGAGACCAAGCTTATCAACTCCAACGTTGTCTACCAGCTCGTTTTCGACAGCAACTACAATGAATACCTGCAGGACGCCACTGTGCGTGAGGCTCTCTGCCACGCGATAGACACCGCAGCCCTGTGCGAGGCGGTTGCCGGCACCTACGGCGTGTATGCCGACTCCATGTTCGGCCAGAACGAAGTCGGCTATGTCGGAGGCCTTGACTATGAGTACGACCCCGAGCTGTCCAGGTCTCTGCTTGAGGAGGCCGGCTATGGCAGCGGCTTCACCCTGCACTTTGCAACCATCGGTAGTGAGCCCTACACCACTATCGCTGAGATCGTTCAGGGTTACTTCGCTGAGGTCGGCGTGACGGTCGAGATCGAGTCCCTTGAGCTCGCTACTTTCATCAGTCTCTCCGCCACCCCGGGCTTCTCCGACATGCAGATCTACACCATGACCGGTGGTAACCCGAGTGGTGAGCCTGTTGTCCATCTCGACAACTGGTACTCCGACAGCACCAGTGTAATCATGCACCGCACGGAGGAGTATGATGAGCTTCTCATCGGCGGCGAGACCAGCCTGGACGAAGAGACTCGTGCCGAGTACTATGCTCAGCTGCAGCAGCTCTGGCATGACAACTTTGACGGCGTGCCCCTTTATGAGTACAGCAAGGGCTACGTCTACAACACTGACGTTTTTGAAGATCTCACAGTCGCGTCTTCTACCGTTCTGTGGCTCTTTGATGCAAAGCTCAAATAAAATTTGAGTAAAAAAACTTGATTTGACAAGCGTGTCCGTGCCCCCATATCCCAGGCCGGGGCACGGGCACAAAGCGTATTACCGCGCTATATTTTAAATTCTTTAAACGTCTCCGGAAGGCGTCCGCCCCTTTAATTAATAGGAGTGATTAAGGTTGTTAGTATATACATTAAAGAGAATTGTGATGATGATCCCTGTTATGATAGGGGTTATATTGATCGTTTTCTCGATAAGCTATTTCATGCCGGGCGACCCGGTCGAAATGCTGCTGGGAGCCGATTATACACAAGAAGAGTATGACATGAAGCAGGAACAGCTTGGCCTGACCGGCGGCTATTTCGAGCAGCTTGGCAGATACTTTTACAATCTGGTCCAGGGTGATCTCGGTGTTTCCTATCAGACCGGCCGTGATGTAACTGCCGAACTGTCCGGCCGTATCTGGGTAAGCCTTAAGTTGGGCATCATGTCGTGTATCTTGACATGCATCATTGCGATACCCTGCGGCATACTATGCGCCGTTAAGCAAAACTCGGTGCTTGACTATTCGATAACAACGATTTCGATCTTCGTCGCATCAATGCCCAGCTTCTGGGTAGCGCTGATGCTGATAATTCTGTTCTGTCAAAAGCTGGGCTGGCTGCCGGCATCGGGCTTGGGCAGTTGGAAGGCGTACATACTTCCCGTTGTCTGTAACGCGCTTTCGTCCCTTGCAGTTACCTCCCGTATGACCCGCTCGAGCATGCTGGAGGTCATCAGGGCCGACTATGTCAGAACTGCACGTGCCAAGGGACTCAAGGAGAGCACCGTCATTACGCGCCACGCTTTGAAGAACGCTCTTATACCGGTTATAACTGTCATCGGTGCACAGTTTTCCATGATAATTGGCGGCTCTGTTATAATTGAGAACATCTTCAATATTCAGGGCATGGGGGCCCGCTTGGTAACGGCGATCGGTAACCGTGACTATTCCATGATTCTTGGAATTACAATAATTATCAGCGCATTTACCATGATTCTTATGCTGCTGGTTGACCTTGTCTATGCTGCTGTCGACCCGCGCATCAAGGCTGAATTTTCTAAGAATGGCAACCGCGCAGCCCGTAAGAAGGCGAAAGAAGCCGCGGCAGAAGGAGGAGTGTCATAATGTCGGCCAAAACAGCCACACAGCCCCCCAAGGGTGTGGAGACCGTCGAGAACCTCAAAAAGCGCAGCCAGCTTGTTGAGATCTGGAAGCGTTTTGTAAAGAGAAAGGTTTCACTTGTGGGACTTCTCTTAGTTATTCTGTTCATATTTGTGGCCGTGTTTGCCGATGTCATCGCACCATACGATTTCTCGGCTCAGGATCTTTCCAACAGGCTGCAGTTCCCGTCTGCTGAGCACTGGCTCGGAACGGATAACTTTGGCCGTGATATTCTCACACGTATGCTTTACGGCGGCCGTACCTCGCTGCTCGTTTCGCTGCTGGGCTGCGTGATATCGATAATTCTCGGCGCCGTCATCGGTGCAGTAGCGGGCTTTTACAGCGGCAAGGTGGATACGCTGCTCATGCGTCTTATGGACGTTCTCAACGCAATTCCGATGACGCTGCTGGCAGTCGTTATTTCCTCAGCGCTGGGTACCGGAACATGGCAGACTGCACTGGCCGTTTCGATTGGCGGCATCGCGCCGTGTGCGCGAATGCTTCGTGCGTCAGTGCTGTCTATCCGTGGACAGGAGTATGTCGAGGCAGCGGAGGCATATGGCTCCAAGGACCGCCGCATAATCTTCCGGCACGTCGTACCTAACTGCCTTGCGCCTCTGATAGTCGACACGACTCTGCGTCTCGGCGGAAACATCATGGCTATTTCCGGACTGAGCTTTATCGGGCTCGGAGTCCAGCCGCCCGCGGCGGAGTGGGGCGCCATGCTCAATGCAGGACGTCCTTACATAAGGGAGTTCTATCCGCTTATAACCTTCCCCGGAATAGCGATACTTCTGGCAATGCTCGGCTTTAACCTGTTTGGCGACGGGCTGAGAGACGCGCTTGACCCCAAGCAGAAGCAGTGAGGTGAATGAGATGAGTAATTTGCTGGAGATAAAGAATTTAACAATAAGGTTCAATACCTCGGAGGGTGTTGTAAACGCCGTTAACGATGTCAGCCTGTCTATTGGCGAGGGTGAGACTCTTGGCCTTGTTGGAGAGACCGGCGCCGGCAAGACGACGACCGCCCTCGGCATCCTGAAGCTGATACAGATCCCGCCCGGAGAGTATGTCTCTGGAGAGATCCTGTACAATGGTGATGACATTCTGGAGATGGATGAAGAAAAAATCCGCGATATCCGCGGAAAACAGATATCCATGATATTCCAGGATCCCATGACAGCGCTCAACCCCGTTATCAAAGTCAATGACCAGATTGCGGAGGTTATCCAGCTTCACGAGAAATGCACGAAAGCTGAGGCCCGTGAGCAGGCTGCGCAGATGCTCGAGATGGTCGGCATCCCCGCTAACCGCGGCGATGAGTATCCGCACCAGTTTTCCGGCGGAATGAAGCAGCGTGTTATCATAGCCATGGCTCTTGCTTGCTCCCCGAAGCTGCTGCTGGCCGATGAGCCGACCACGGCTCTTGACGTCACCATCCAGGCTCAGATCCTGGAGATGATCCGCAAGCTGAAGGATGATCTTAAAACCTCTATGCTTCTGATAACACACGATCTGGGCATCGTGGCAGAAACCTGCGATAAGGTTGCCATCATGTATGCCGGCGAAATCGTTGAATATGGAGATCTGACGCATATATTCCGGAACGTTAAGCATCCGTATACGGTGGGCCTTTTCAACGCAATACCGAGCCTGGATAAGAAAGTACACAGGCTCAGCCCCATAGACGGCCTTATGCCTGACCCGACCGACCTGCCCAGCGGCTGCTCGTTCAGCCCCCGGTGCCCCCATGCAACGGAAGAATGCAGCAGGGTACACCCCGCCATGGTCGAGGTCGAGCCCGGACATGGTGTGCGCTGCTTACAGTTTGAAGGAGGTGCGGTGAGCGAATGAGTGCTCTGCTGGAAGTTAACCATCTGAAGAAATATTTCAAGACCGGCGGTGGCCAGCTACATGCGGTCGACGACATCAACTTCACGCTCGACCGCGGCAAGGTCCTCGGCGTGGTCGGCGAGTCCGGTTGCGGAAAATCCACTCTGGGCCGTACGATACTCGGCCTGCTGGACGCCACGGACGGCCAGGTCATATATGATGGCGAGGATATAACACACGCGAAGGATGCACACAGGAACGAACTGCGTAAAAAGATGCAGATAATCTTCCAGGACCCGTTTTCGTCGCTTAATCCCCGTATGACCGTCTGGGAGCTGATTGCGGATCCCATGAAGGCCAATAAAATCTATAAGTCAAAGGATGAGCTCAATCGCCGCGTGTGGGAGCTGATGGACACGGTCGGACTTGCTAAGCGTCTGACCTATTCCTACCCGCATGAGCTTGACGGCGGCCGCCGTCAGCGTATAGGCGTTGCGCGTGCGCTGGCTCTAAACCCCGAGTTTATTGTCTGCGACGAGCCTGTCTCCGCGCTGGACGTTTCCATCCAGGCGCAGATACTTAACCTCCTGCAGGACCTGCAGGAAAGACATAATCTGACATACATTTTTGTCACGCACGACCTGTCCGTCGTTAAGCATATATCGGACGAAATCATGGCGATGTATGTTGGCTGCATGGTGGAGAAGAGCCCGGCAGATGACCTGTTTGATCATCCCCTGCATCCTTACACCAAGGGCTTGCTGTCGGCGATCCCCATCCCGAGCATAGATGTCGAGCGCAAGAAGGTCGTGCTTCAGGGCGAGCTGTCTTCGCCCATCAACCCTAAGCCTGGGTGCCGTTTCGCCAACCGTTGCCCCTATGCCAAGGACATCTGCTCTAAGGAATCCCCTGCTGTGGAGGAAGTCCTTCCCAATCACTTTGTTGCTTGCCACTTTACTAAGAAAATCAACGAGCTGTGACACGGGCAAAGCGTCGAGGGACAGAAATAAACACAGCCATTCGGCGCTTTGAGCTGTAGCAAACCATTTCGGCAGAGCTGTTGGGCCTTATTCCGACAGCTTTGCCGAATTTTTTATTGAGGAGAATAATGAACCGCATAGACATATACAATCCGTCCTCTCGGAGGAATGGGTCTCTGCTCGCCGCAGTTGCGGCGCTGATTACGACAATCGCCTGTATGGCGTTCATAATTATTTGCCCGGCAGGAGCTTTTGCCTATGAAGGCGAGGATGTGCTTGGCAGGCTCTTGATAGCGGATGTCAGGCTGGATATCAGCGGGCGCATGAGTAATGAAATACTGCTCGGCAACCTGGTTGCTGACGCTGTACTGGAGGCTTCGGACGCAGATTTTGCCGTTGTAAACGCCGGTGATTTCAGTGAAGAGTACTTGGGCTATGGAGACGTTACCTGGGACGATATATGCGCCTCATTTGCTGAAAACAGACAGCTTGCCGTCGCGGACGTGACCATCGTGGAGCTGTGCGGCGTGCTCGAACACGCGGTTTCGGCAATTACCCTTGATTCTGAGACGGAGGCGATAGACCACTCGTCTTCTGCTGATGAGGCTTTTGTTCAGGTGGCTGGATTTTCCTTTGTGTATGACGCGTCCGCCCCCGCTGGTGACCGTGTCATGCGCATACGGGATGCCGAGGGGGAGGAACTGGACCTGGACGACGAGTCCACGACGTATCGTCTTGCGGCCAGTCGATATATGTTTGATGGTGGCTACGGCATGCCGCGCATCGAGCGTGCGGAGGATTTGGGAATAACGCTTGCTGACGCTGTGGCCGAGTTCTTCCTGGCCCACGGCGAGATAACTGATTATGAAACCGGCCGGATAGACGCTGTCGGTACGACTGACAATACGCTGATTTCGGCCATCCCCGTCTGGGCTATTGCCTTCGCCGTTGTATTTTTCACTCTGGCAAGGCTGCTTGTGCACAGGGCGCAGGAGAGGTAAAGGCTATATTGCTATTTTGACATAGCGCGTGCTATTGTGGGGTTAGTTTTACAGACGAAGAAGCCGATTAAACGCTGCACAATCATTTGATATTGCCGATGGGGAGGTGGTTGTATGGCAAGGCTGACATGTTCGAACTTCTATCGTCTTCTTTACTGATTCAGATGACATATTGACACAGGCCGCCACATCAGCCGAACTGTGGACCGCAGCCATCGTCTCCATCCTCTACTGCATCGTGTCTCACTGTGTTTGTGTTTAAGCGGACAAATATAAAATAGATAAGATTGATTGTTTGTATACGTTACACATTGACAGGAAAGGGAGGTTGTTATGGAGGTTGTTTTACAGACAAGGGAACTTACCAAGCGCTACGGCATTACCAAGTCCCGGATGGTCACGGCTCTGAAAGATATTACTGTCACGTTGGAAAGGGGGCGCATTTACGGCCTTGTGGGCAACAACGGGCTCCGGAAAAACGACGTTTATGCGCCTTGTAACCGGGTTAACAAGACCAACATCAGGAACGATTTCCTTGTTCGGATTGGATTCCCCCAAGGAGCTAATGAGTGCGCGCAAGCGCCTTGGCGCGTTAGTGGATAGCCCAGCTTATTACCCGGACATGACGTTGATGCAGAATCTGAAAGCGCAGTTGATGCTGCTGGAACGAGAAGAAAGGACAAATCTGGATGAGCTGTGCCGTGTTGTCGGAATCGAGCCCAGAGAGGTGGGCAGACGCAGAATAAAAAATTGCTCTCAGGGTCAGCGGCAGCGTTACGGTATTGCGTCGGCCCTCTTGGGAAAACCGGACTTTCTGCTTCTGGATGAGCCGCTTAACGGCCTTGATCCCAGTGGCGTTAGCGAGATGCGCGAACTGCTTACGCGGCTAAACGGAGAGTATGGCATAACCATGCTCATTTCCAGCCACATACTTGCCGAACTACATAAGGTCGCAACTGACTATATCTTTTTTGACCTTGGGGAGATAGTGGAGACAATCACATCGGAAGAGCTGGACAAGAGGATAGAGGAGCGGGGGCTCAATGATGTGGAGGCATATTTTATGGAGCTGACCAGGAGGAAACTGACATGGTAAGGCTGATGCGTTCAAACTTCTACCGCCTGTTTTGCAGCCGGTTTGCTCTGATATACCTTATCGTCCTATTCGCCTTCGGTGTATGGGCGTCCAGTACGGGAGGCATATATACCCCCAACCGTCTTAGAATTCTGGCCAATGAGATAACCTGGGAGGGGGTACAAAATGTCCTAGATTTACACGGGATAAACGATGTGGATGAGGCTATGGAAATACTCTATGAGAGGCAGTTCCCCAAAGTATTTATTTTCTGTGCCGATGGGATGTTCTTTTTGTCTATTTTTTTCGCATTGATTATTCTAAACCGAGACTTTGCGAACAGGACAGTTAGAAATAGCGTGCAACTTGTATCCCGGACAAAATTTATCCTCTCGAAGCTTTTGACAGTGTACATCATTTTTTCTTTTTATTGTATTGTAATTTGCCTTTATATGCTGAAGACGTTTACGGTTGGCTACATTGCACCTGTAGGCCTCTTCATACGTAATTTTGCATTATTGCTTCTGATGACACTGGGAACAGCGACATTTATGTTTTTTATAGCCATAGTTGCAAAACACCCGATTTTTAGCCTGGCCGGCTCTTTTGCAGCATTATTCATTCTGGGCCGGAATCCGGAGATATTATTTCCACAAAGTTTCATATATTCTGAAGGCTTTTGGACTTCGGAAGCTACTACTGGGGATATTTGTTTCTCAGCAATTGTCTCCATTCTCTACTGTGTCGTGTTTGCATGGCTCTCCGTCGTTGCCTTTAAGCGGGTGCGTATCAAATGAGTGATTATAAACGCATCTTTATTTTTTATATGGAAATCCTCCGGGGGCAAATTTGGACGATCTTTCCTCTTGCAGCGGGTATCTGTATGGGAGCGTATGGAGCGTCCCAATTAGGCAATTATGTTGCCAGAATAGGGATGGAACTTCCCGTTATGGATGCATTCGCTTATCTGATGGAGGAACGCCCCTTTTTCGGACTGGCCGGAGGAATATGGGCCGGTGTCTTTTTGTGCGCGGGTCTGGATTAACGGGGCTTTAACAACGTACTATGCCGGGGATACAGCCGCAGTGCCGTGTTTTTTGGCGGGTATTGCTGGTTTCTTATAGGGTGCCTCATTTGTTCCCTGTCTGCCCAGCTGAGCGGAATGCTGCTGGCGAGAGTGGATTTTACATCGGCTGGAGCAGTATACATCTTGCGAAATATGGCAATCCGGCTGGTTTTAGATATAGGGGTTATGAGCACTCCGTTGCTGGCGGTCTATGTGCTTAAACGCACGTTGCCGGCCTTGTGCGTCTGTGGACTGTATGGCGTTGCCCTTTATGTGGCGCATACACCTCACTATGAGATATGGATCGTTACCGACAGCACACCGCCGCTGTCCAGCCTCTGGCC
>CAZSRK010000061.1:0-12486 GCA_964609305.1 uncultured Oscillospiraceae bacterium | reverse complement strand
AAGAAAGTCAGTCAAATTTTCTTGTTTCCTGAAATCCCTAAGTTCAACCCCCTAAGAGGAACGGGTGTTCTTTGCGTTTTCAAGAATTTAGATCAATAATAGCGCTTGTTCTTATTCTTGCGCGCGGCCTCTGACTTCTTACGGCGCTTGACGCTGGGGCTCTGGTAATACTCCTTCTTGCGAAGATCGGAAAGAACGCCAGCCTTAGCACAGCTACGCTTAAATCTTTTAAGTGCATTGTCCAGAGACTCATTTTCTTTGACATGGATTTCTGACATTTTATTTCCCTCCCTCCAAAAACGTGCATTGCACGCTTAAAGGGCCAATATATGGCTTTTAGCAAAGATATTATAGAGGATTACTTTCGCCTTGTCAAGAATTACTTTGAAGGTTTCAGAATCAGATTAACGAGTTTATTCTTGACAACAATGGTCTTTACCAGTTCCATACCGGCCATCATGCGCTTTATCTTCTCATCAGCGCAGGCGGCTTCAACGACCACGCTGTCTTCAGAATCGATGGGCACGACGATCGTCGACCTCAGCTTACCGTTGACCTGAACTGCCATCTCCTTCTCCGCATCGACGGTTTTGCTCTCATCATACGCGGGCCATGGCGATTCGCAGGCAAGGCCCTTGAAGCCCTGGATCTGCCAGAGCTCCTCCGCTATATGCGGGGCAAATGGGCTCAGCATCAAAAGCAGTGCCTTTATATCCCCGCGTGAGGGTTTTGAAGTATAGAACTGATTGACAAGGCTCATCATTGCGGCGATGGCGGTGTTGAACTTCATTTCCTCGATATCGCTGCCCACTTTTTTTATTGTACGGTGGATTGCCTTTTCATTATCTTTGGAATATCCGTCACCCTGAAGCGGAGACTCGGCCAGGTTCCATACCCTGTCAAGAAACCTCTTACACCCCTTAACAGCGTCATCGGACCATGCGGCGGCTTTCTCAAAGTCGCCTATAAACATTATATAGGTCCTCATCGTGTCTGCGCCAAACTTGGCTATAACGTCGTTGGGATTTACAACATTGCCGCGGGACTTGGACATCTTCTCCCCACCGGCGCCGAGTATCATACCGTGGCTGGTGCGCTTGGCATAGGGCTCCTTTGTGTTGACAACGCCGATATCATACAGGAATTTGTGCCAGAACCGGCTGTACAGGAGGTGCAAAGTGGTATGCTCCATACCGCCGTTGTACCAATCGACACAGTTCCAGTAATCGAGCGCCTCCTTACCGACAAGCGCCTGGGAATTGTGCGGATCCATATAGCGCAGGAAATACCAGCTTGAGCCGGCCCACTGCGGCATGGTATCGGTCTCGCGTCTGGCAGGTCCGCCGCAATGCGGGCAGGTGGTATTTACCCAGTCGGTCATTTTAGCAAGCGGGCTTTCCCCGTTGTCGGTCGGCTCATAGCTCTCGACCTCCGGCAGTACCAGCGGGAGCTGCTCCTCGGGCAGCGGTACCCATCCGCACTTTTCGCAACATACCAGGGGTATGGGCTCTCCCCAATATCGCTGGCGGGAGAATACCCAGTCGCGCAGTTTATAATTGACCTGCTCGTGTCCCACGCCCTGTTCGTGCAGCCATTTTATCATGGCCGGAATAGCATCTTTCACAGTCATCCCGTTGAGAAAACCTGAGTTGACCATGATTGCGCTGTCGTCCTTTGCAACGAACGCCTCCCTGGAAATATCGCCGCCTGAGACTACCTCTATTATGGGCAGGTCGAAAGCCTTGGCAAAGTCCCAGTCGCGCTGGTCGTGCCCGGGCACTGCCATAATGGCTCCTGTACCGTAAGTAGCCAAAACATAATCGGAAATAAAAATCGGTATTTCTGTGTTATTCACGGGATTGATCGCCGCAACGCCCTCCAGCTTTACTCCAGTCTTTTCCTTGTTAAGCTCCGTGCGCTCAAGATCGGACTTTGCCGCTGCCGCGGTCTGATACTCCTTGACGGCGTCCGCGTTTTCAAGCCGGGGCAGCCACTTCTTTACCAGCTCATACTCCGGCGACAGGACCATATATGTTGCACCGAACAGCGTATCCGGCCTGGTTGTGAAAATGACGATATCGTCCCCCGCCGTGGATTTGAACACGACTTCAGCGCCGGTACTGCGGCCTATCCAGTTCTTTTGCTGTATCCTGACCCTTTCGATAAAGTCAAGGTCATCCAGGTCATCTATTAGCCGCTGGGCATACTTAGTTATCCGAAGCATCCACTGGCTCTTCTCCTTGCGGATAACCGGACTTCCGCAGCGCTCACACACACCCTCGACGACTTCCTCATTTGCAAGCACGCATTTGCAGGAGGTGCACCAGTTGACCGGCATGGTCGTCTTATACGCCAGCCCGTGTTTGAATAGCTGGAGAAATATCCATTGTGTCCACTTGTAATACTCAGGATCGGTCGTGTTTATCATGCGATCCCAGTCGAAGGAATATCCCAGCATATGGAGCTGCTTTGTGAAATTTTCTATGTTATCATGCGTTACCTTCGCAGGGTGTATGTGGTTTTTAATAGCATAGTTTTCGGTCGGCAGGCCAAACGCGTCATATCCCATCGGGAAAAGCACATTATAGCCGTCCATCCTCTTCTTGCGGGCCACAACATCCATTGCCGTATACGGCCGGGCGTGCCCGACGTGCAGTCCCTGGCCGGAGGGGTACGGAAACTCAACCAAAACATAGTATTTTGGTTTACAGCCGCCGTTTACAGCTGCAAAAGTCTTGTTCTCCTGCCAGTAATTCTGCCACTTCTTCTCTATTGCCTGAAAATCGTATTTCATATTGTAATGCTCTCTCTTTTCGTTTCTGAATATTTAAGCTTTGTTTTCAGCGCGCGCCCCACATGTGAACAGACAGCCGCTTATCAAGTCGTCATTCACTGGGGCCGAGAAGGGATGAGATATCGATTTCCTCCGCATCTGCCCAGAGGCGTTCCAGATTGTAGAACTTTCGGGTCTCATCCAGGAATATATGCACGATGACACAGCCGAAGTCGATTATGACCCATCCACCGGATCGGAACCCCTCCCGTCGGAGCGGCGGCTCGCCGGCAAGCGTCAATTGCTTTTCGACCTCGTCGGACAAGGTCTTGATCTGCGTCGTACTGGTGGCGGTGCAGATGACAAAATAATTTGCGATGATAGTGACATTTTCTGTTTTGAGAAGCTTTATATCTCTTGCCAGTTTTGAGTCAAGAGCCTTGACCGCAGTATGGGCAATGTTTTCAGGTGTAAGCATCTTCAATACTCCTCTTTTTATATTAACTTGACGGACTTGTGGCAAATGAATACTGTCCGCCGGCAACCTCTCCTGTCGTGGACTGTGTCCCAAGTACGGAATCCCAGGTCAGGATATTAAGATCATCGGCAGTTATCTCTGCGTCCAGGGGAGACAGCTGCGTATTGAGCATCTCCAGCCACTCGTCGATATAGATGCTGCAATAGGACAGGCCATTAACTGTGGGTATCATGACAGAATAGTTCGCCGGCAGCGTCTCGAAAGTTATATCTTCCGGTGAGAGCTTGAGAAACTCCTGCACAAACCAGGCGATGTTTCCAACTGTAAGGTTGGTCTCAACGTACTGCTCATACACGTCATAAACTTTTCTAATATTAGGGATGTTACCCAGATCCAGCAGCTGGCTGGCAACAGATTTTATAAAATCCTGCTGGGTCTCAATTCTTCCAATGTCTGCCATGGCATATCCCGAACGAAATTGGACGACCTTCAGCGCATCCTCGCCGGAAAGCCATTGATATCCTGCCTTTATATCGATCACCAGATCCTGATCCGGATCGATATAGTTCATGTCGATGGGTACATCATAATAAACGCCGCCAATTGCATCGACCAACTCCTGGAATGCGACTATATCGATAACGGCCCAGCAGTCCGGCTCATACCCCATTATATCTACCAGCGCCTGCTTGAGTCCGTCGATGCCGTTCTCGAAATCCCAACCGTCATAGCCAAGCTGGGACGAGGCATAGACTGTGTTTATCTTCTTTGCACTCCATGGCACGTTGACAAGCGTATCACGCGGGATGCTGACAACATGCAGCCAATAGTCCTTTATATCCAGTGTGCCGACAAGAATAGTATCGGTATTCGACCTTATCTGGTCAACACCGAGTACCAGAAAAGTATAACGGTACTCCTTTCGATATCCATTGTCGACATACTCCTGCGTCTCATCCCCGCTGGTCTCGCCCGGTTCTGCAGCTACGCCGGTCTCCATCGCCGCATCCTCCTGCTGAGGCGGCGCCATAATAAGTTCAGGCGGTCTGACAAAAATAAAATATGCAGCCGTAATACCGGCAACAAGAACCACTAGAATAGACAGGACCGTTATGCGGCGTCGGCGCTTCTTGCGCCTGTAACCGGCGATTATGTCGTTTACCTCTGTCTCAGATTCACCATACTCGTTAAATGGCTCGTCCTCGTAATACTCAGACGGCTCAAATCCTTCATCGTCATCGTAATATCCGGATTGTTCAGAACCGTCATAGTCATCATAGTATCCAGACGGCTCAAGGCCGTTGTCTTCCTCGTAGTACTCCAGCCCATCATCGTTCTCGATATATTGGTTGTTTATGTGCTCGGCAGGTTTTTTGCGTCTCCTGCCGTTGCCAAAAACTTTCATATATTTTTCTCCCGGAAAGACTTATTTTACGGAATTCTGACCTCGCCAGACGTCACATAATATCCCCAGCTCTCATTATATCGCACGATCTGCACATCCTGCTGAGTAATTTCGACCTCAAGCGGGGAAAGCTCACTGTTGACCATCTCTAGCCATTCGTCAACATATATCTCGACAAAAGAAGTGCCGTTTATCGACAAAGAGTAATTGCCGGGCACCGTTGCAAATGTGATGCTGTCCTCGTCAAGTTTCATGAATTCGCGGACAAACCACGCAATGTTCCCGCTTGCAAGGTTCGTCTCGACATACTCCTCATAAATACTCAGAACCTCACCGATATTCGGGATATTTCCAAGCGTGAGCATCTCCTGAGCCAATGTTTTCAAAAACGCCTGCTGTACTGAGATCCTGTCAATGTCACCCATGGGATAGTCACGGTAACGGACTACTTTCAACGCGTCTTCTCCGGAGAGCCACTGTTCTCCCGCTGAAAAATGTATGTCCAGATCGGATTTGTTCATGTCATAGGGGACATCGAACACGATGCCTCCGATAGCGTCAACCAGCTTCTCAAAGGCAACCATGTCAATCACGGCCCAATATGCCGGCTCATAACCCACTATATCCTTAACAGCCGCGAGTAAACCATCCATGCCGCTGTCATACTCGGTTTCAACGGACCCGGACTCACATACTCCGTAGACGGAGTTGATTTTTGCAGGGTTCCAGGAAACGTTTACGAGCGTATCCCTCGGGATGCTGACCACATGCAACCACTGCTCCTCGACATCAAACGTGCCAACAAGGATAGTGTCAGTGTTAAACCCGTCAGGTTCTTTTCCGACAATAAGGAAAGTATACCGGTTCTCATTTGAATATCCTCCCACAGGCGCGGGTGATTCCGTAGGCTCCGACGTTGTGCTCCCGTCCTGGTCAGGACTTTGTGTTTCATCAGACGATAGCTGGCCGCCAGACGTCTGCGTGCCGTCATCTTGCGACGTGGGCGTATATATATACTGCTCAGGTGGACGTACCCATATCTCGAACGCCGTATATGCGCCGCCTATGATTGCGGCGATCACAGCAAGAGTTATTATCAGAACTTTGGGCCATATACGTTTTTTCCTCGTCCTGGGTTTAGGCTCGGTTTCGCTCTTTACCCTTCGCTTATTCTCATGTGAGCCTTTTGAACCAAAAAGCTTCATAAATGCTCCTTTAATCCCTGAAATGCCTTTCTGCCATAAGCCACTCAAGAGCCTCGACAGTCTTTCTGTGTGGGTTCACGCCATGTTGTTTCAGGTCCTCAAGGCTCATCTGAAGCCCAAGGATCATCGCGCCGTCTATATCGCTGTACGAAAGCTCTCTAAGCTTTTCGACACCGTCAAAATCACGTGTCGGTTCAATATAGTCAGCCAGATAGATTATCTTTTCAAAAAGCGACATATTCGCCCTGCCGGTCGTGTGCCAGCGAATGCCGTTATAGACCTTTCCCCAGACCCCGAACAGGTCTTTAGAAAGAGCCGCTCCCGTCTTGGCGTGAAGCAGTTTCGGGCTTTGCTCTTCAACAGTATCGTTTATGATACCATATTTTTCGCACAATAGCAATTGCTCGTCAAGCAATAATTTCTTTGTTATATCATGCAGTATTCCGGCTTCTCGCGCAAGTCCCGGATCCTCCCCCCAACGCAGGGCGAGTTTTTCCGCCTCCTGCGAACAGCCGCGCACATGCGGCACCCTTTTGGGAGCGAGAAACGGCTCCGACTTTTCACGCAGCCAGTCAAGCTCCGGCCGAGCACCATAGAGCCTTCTTCGTATGATTTCAGAATAAACAGCATCCGGCAGATATTCGAGCCCGCCGCGTTCCGGCAGAAGCTCACGCAGCTGGGTCGACGAAACGCTTATTGGGTCATGGTCAATAAATACTGTCTTTGCGCCGTATTCTCGTGCGAATCTCTTTGCGCATACCTCTACTTCCGACAATTCATCACCTCGGCGTACGGCCGGGGCAAGCACTGCCTGCCGCATTATCAATCGGTAATCCTGCCACTGCTCCAGACTCTCAAACATGTCCGTGCCCAGAAGCAGATATATCTCGGCGCCGGGGCAGTAACTGCTTATCTCCTCCAAGGTCAGTTCCGTATAGCTCTTACCGCCGCGGCGTATCTCCATGTCAGATATCTCGACCCCGTCCACACCCTCGAAGGCTCTGCGCGTAAGTTCAAGGCGGGTCTGCGCATCTGGACTGCCGGACGCGAACTGCTTGTGAGGTGCCTCGCCCGTCGGTATAACCAGCGTCTTATCTGGTTTCAGCTGCATCATGGCTGAGCGCAGCGCTGACACGTGGCCCAGATGCGGCGGGTTGAAAGTCCCTCCGTAAACGATTATGCGCATTTACTTTTCCCTCTTTGCCTTTACAAGTTCAATGCGTGGCTCCTTCTCATTTCTCCTGTAAAGAATAAATTTGTTGCCGATGGTCTGAACTCCCTCGGCAGAGCACAGCCGCGCAAGCTCATCACAAGCTTCACGCGCAGTCAGGAGCGAACTTTCAAGCACTTTGCCCTTTATCAGTTCCCTGGCGTCGAGCGCGTCTGAAACCTGTTTGACCAGGTTGTCCGTTATCCCGCCTTTACCGACCATAATTATCGTGTCCTCGCTTTGCGCGAGCGATCTGAGCTGTGATCTCTGTTTACTAGTCAGCGGCATAGTATTCCATCAGACCTTTCCTGAAATCCTCCAGAGCGCGTGCTCTGTGGGAAATCATGTTCTTTGTTTCCTGTGACATCTCCGCCATAGTCTGCTCAAAACCATCCGGGAGAAAAATCGGGTCGTAGCCAAAGCCGTTTTCTCCACGTGGTTCAGTCGTGATAATTCCAGGGCATTCGCCCCTGGCGGTGATCATATCTCCGTTCGGGAAAACGCAGCATATGCATGATACAAAGCGGGCGCTGCGCAATGTCTGCCCCTGCATATTTCTGAGAAGAAGATGCATACGCTCAGTATCGGTTTCCGCCTGATCTCCGCCGTAGCGCGCCGAATACACGCCGGGCGCGCCGCCGAGCGCATCGACACACAGTCCGGAGTCATCCGCAATCGAGGGCATTCCCGTAAGCGTCACGGCCATCATTGCCTTGAGCCGGGAATTTTCTTCAAAAGTGCTCCCGGTCTCATCGACGGAAAACCCTACACCCGCTTCGCTCTGTGAGATGACGTCTATTCCCGCGCCGGCGAGCATCTCGCGCATCTCCCTGAGTTTTCCTGCGTTGTTACTTGCCAGAACAAATGTCATTGCAGCAACGCCTCCACGAACTCCCGAGGCTCAAACGGCATAAGGTCGTCTGCCCCCTCACCGACTCCGACATACTTTACAGGCACGCCCAGCTCCTGTGAAATGGGAAATACGATACCGCCTTTGGCAGTGCCATCGAGCTTTGTCAGGACGATGCCGGTCAGTCCCGCACTTTCGCGGAACTGTTTGGCCTGTATAAGTCCATTCTGACCGGTCGTGGCGTCAAGGACCAGCAATGTTTCTACGTCCGCGTCAGGCAGCTCCCGGGAAATAATGCGGCGTATTTTGGACAGCTCATTCATAAGATTGGCCTTGTTGTGCAGCCTTCCCGCCGTGTCGATTATGACGACATCCATATGGCGCGCCTTTGCCGCGGCGATTCCGTCAAATACGACGGACGCAGGGTCGGAACCCTCTTCATGCCGGACCAGATCGGCCCCGCTGCGCTGTGCCCATACTCCGAGCTGTTCGGCTGCCGCCGCGCGGAATGTATCTCCCGCGCAGAGAAGCACTTTTTTACCCTCTTTCCCCATCTGAGAAGCAAGCTTTCCGATGGTGGTTGTCTTTCCGACGCCGTTTACGCCTATCATGAGGATAACGGAGGGCTTCGTGCCCAGCTTAAGCTCCCTCTCCCCAACCTGAAGCATTTCAGTGAGTATATCTGTCATCTCGCGGCGTACCTGTTCTTCACCGCGCAGACCTTTGCTTTTTGTCGCCGCACGCAGGCTGCTTACCGCGTTAACAGCGGTGTCGACTCCGGCGTCGGCAAGGATAAGGGCCTCTTCCAGCTCTTCATAGGCCTCTTCGTTCTCACCGGTGATTCCGGCAAACATGCTGTTCATGGAAACGGCCATGTTCTGCCTGGTCTTGGCAAGGCCCTGTTTTATCTTATCAAAAAAACCCATATTACTCTCCTTAGCTCAAATTCGACAAGGTATGATTTCAGGCGATGGTCTTTTCAGCCTCTTCAAGATCCACGGCTATAACGCTGGAAACACCCTTTTCCTGCATAGTGACGCCATAGAGAAAATCAGCCTCCTCCATCGTGCCGCGCCTATGGGTTATGACCACAAACTGGGTATCGACCACACTGCGCATATACTCGGCATATCTGATGACATTTGCCTCGTCGAGGGCGGCATCTATCTCATCCATGACGCAAAACGGCGTCGGCCTGACCTTCAATATCGCAAAGTACAGCGCGATGGCAACAAAGGCCATCTCGCCGCCTGACATGAGGCTGATCGTGGACAGCGCCTTGCCAGGCGGCTGCACCTTTATCTCTATACCGCAGTCAAGGACATTATCCTCATCCTCAAGCTCGAGAGAGGCGCGTCCCCCGCCAAAGAGCTCGAGAAATGTCTCGCGGAAGCTCTCGTCGATCTGTCGGAAGCTTTCAACGAAAATCCTTTTCATATCAGCCGTCAGCTCCGATATGACTTTAAGCAGCTCCTTTTTGGCGCCCTCAACATCGTCACGCTGTTCTGTCAGGAAATTATAGCGTATGCTCACACGTTCATACTCGTCGATCGCGCCCAGATTAGGATTCCCAAGGGAATTTATCTCCCGTTTGAGCTCGGACAGGCGCCTGTTCGCCTTTGACAGGCTCTCTACCGGCTGTCGCAGCCCCTGAGCAACGGTCAGGCTCAGCTCATAATTCTCCCACAGCTTATCCACGATCTGCCGCTCTTCCATGTCGGAAGCTTGCTTTTTCTGCTCAAATCTGGCGGCGATACGCTCAAGATCAAGTAGCTGCCTGTTTTTATCCTGGCTTTCTTTCTCGCATCGGCTGCGCTCACCTTCCAGTTCAAGGCGAATGTCGTTTGTGTTTTTGATGCGCAATCGAAGCTCTTCAGCCGATTTGCTAAGCTGCGCAAGCTGTTTTTCTTTCTCCAGCAGTTCCTGTTCGATCGAGCTTGTGTTCTCTGCAAGCTTACCTATTGCCCCGGCCCGGCTTTCGCTGTCTCCGGATAGATCAAGGTGGAGCGCCTCCAGCTGTGCGATTGCCTGGACAAGCGTCTCCTTCTCAGCATCGAGCGAGGCTATTTTCTCACGCAACCCCAGCACCTGTGCTGAAAGCTGCTCCCTGACACTATCAAACTGCTCCCGGCCGAGAGTCTTTTCATTTAACTGAGCCCGTATATCTTCGAGCTCAGCAGTAAGCCTCTCTGACTCCTGCCTGGCCTCTGCGATGCGGCGATCGTTTTCAGCAAGTTTTTCGTTTATCGACTTCTTTTCACTTTCGCCGGATTGAAGAGCGGTATTTATGGACTCTATTAAAAGCTCGCTCTGTCCAACATCTGCCTGAGCTCTGTACATATCCTCCTGTGCGGCCTTGAGCTCGTCCGAGGCCGTTTCCATCTCATACCGCGCGGCCTGTGCCTCTCGTTTAGCTGTCGCAAGTTTTTCTCCACAATCACTCAGCTCTCCGCCGAGTTTTTCGCGTTGCTGCTTCAGACGCTTGAGCTCATTGGCACGTGAGATCATTCCCGTGCCCCGAACGGTACTGCCGCCTGTCATCGATCCGCCGGTGTTTACAACCTGGCCGTCAAGGGAAATGACGCGGAAGCTGTTATTGTACTTTGCCGCTATCCGTATGGCGTCCTGAAGTGTCTCGGCAATAACGACCCTGCCAAGCAGGTTTTCAAATACATTTTTATACTTTGCATCGTACTGCGCGATCTGGCTGGCAATGCCAAGAAACCCCGGCTCTCCACGAGGGACACGCTGTAGGGAGCTCCCGCGCATCGTGCTTATCGGGCAGAAGGTACCGCGGCCCGAATCGCGGCGTTTGAGCATTTCGATCGCAGCTCTTCCGCAGTCAGGATCGTCGACGACGATATTCTGCATCGCGGCGCCCAGCGCAGTCTCTATCGCAAGAGCAAACCGGTCATCAGCGTGGACCAGGTTTGCGACAGGTCCGTGGATGCCGCGCAGAGCACCTCGCTGTGCCTCGCGCATGACGGACTTGACAGCCTTGCTGAAGCCTTCATATTCCTTTTCCATTTTGCTTAGCATTTCTATCCGGCTGTCAAGGCTCCGTGAGTCTATGGTTAGACGAGTGTGCCGGTCTGATAGTTCCGCCTCTGTCCTTTCACGGGACTGAACACGCAGGCGGTATCCGGCGATGATATTATTAAGCTCTTCGACGCGTTCTCTGGCTTTGCTCAGTCTTTCCTTATCGGACGCAAGGCGTTTTTTACCCTCTTCCAGCTTTCCGAGAAGCTCTGTTCTGTCTGAGGAAACGCCCGATTCCCTGTCCAGAAGCTCCTGAGTAGAGTCTGCCAGCATTGAAAGAGCGGTGCCGCATTGGGCCAGAGCAGAGCTTTTCTCCGCCTCCCGGGCGGCCAGCGCGCTGATCTCCCGGTCGTTTTCCTCGCCCCCAACAACATTTTCCGCGCTGCGGGTGAGAATATCCTCCATTTCGCTGGAAAGCCGTTCCTTTTCCCCGGCAATACCGTCTATCCTGAGTTTTCGTTCAGTGATCTGCTGCTCAACTCCACGAGCCCTGTTTCGTTGTTCGCTTATCTCGGCCTTAATCCGCTCCATACTCTCGAGGTTATTTTCAATATTGGCACGCAGGACAGCGGCCGCGCTGTCGCACTCGGATACGAGCGCCTCGGTATTACTCAGAAGCTGGCGGCTGTTTTCGACCTCTAGATCCTTCTCGCGCATCTTTTCACTGATGGATTCCCTGCGTGCATAAAGCCCATTAAGCTCCTCATGCGCCTTTTCAAGCTCAGCCCTGGCATTTTCATAGCCGGCTGCTACCTCCTCGCCCTGAGCGCGCAGCTTGTCCAGATTCTCCATCCATACCGATATCTCCAATCCTCGCAGTTCATCACGCAGTAATAGATATCTCTTTGCGGTCTCGGCCTGCTCGCGCAAAGGGTTAACCTGCAGCTCCAGCTCGTCTATCTTGTCGTTTATGCGCACCAAGTTTTCGTCGGTCTTGGCAAGCTTTCGCTCCGCCTCCTCCTTGCGGTGGCGGTACCTGGATATACCGGCAGCTTCCTCAAAGATCTCTCGCCTGTCGGTGCTCTTTCCGGAGACTATCTCTGCAATCCTTCCCTGCCCGATTATCGAATACCCGTCCCGTCCAAGGCCGGTATCCATGAGCAGCTCGGTAATGTCGCGGAGTCTGACAGACTCGCGGTTAATATAGTATTCGCTCTCGCCGCTGCGATAATAACGGCGGGTTATCATTATCTCCGAATTGTCCAAATCAAAAATGTGCTTTGAATTGTCTATAATAAGCGATACCTGCGCAAAGCCCATCTTGCCGCGTTTTTCGGTGCCTCCGAAAATGACGTCCTCCATTTTTCCGCCACGAAGAGTCCTGGTGCGCTGTTCGCCCATGACCCAGAGTATAGCGTCGGAGATATTGGATTTTCCACTTCCGTTTGGTCCGACGATTGCCGTTATATTCTTTTCGAAGGTAAGTCTCGTCTTTTCCGGGAAAGACTTGAACCCCTGAATTTCGAGAGCCTTAAGGTACATAAGCACCCTTCTTTCTTCTCATAACTCCTCAAATCCCCTTATTC
>CAZSRK010000060.1:0-12517 GCA_964609305.1 uncultured Oscillospiraceae bacterium | reverse complement strand
CCATCAGGTGCGCCGGCGGTAACGTTATAGAGACCGGTTCCACCAAGAAGCAGATCACGGTCGAGATCTGCTCCAAGTGTCACCCTTTCTTTACCGGCAAGCAGAAGCTGGTTGACACCAGCGGCCGCGTCGAGAAGTTCAATAAGAAATTCGGCCTTTGATCCTAACCGACAGATTTGCAGATTTATAGAGCGGCCCGCCGTCATATTCGACGGCGGGCCGCTCTGTTTGTTCATAAAAAATGCCTGTTTTGTTTTTATTTTTTTATAATTTTGTTCATAGGCAGTACATAAATTGCCATTATTATGTGACCATAAAAGAGAAGGCCAAACGGCCCGATGAATAAGGTAAGGAGGAAACGAAAATGTTTAATCCAAATGAAAACAGGAATGAGTTCTCTTATAACGGGGATGGCACAAATGAAGCTTCTGACAACAGCGCGCCCATGGCCTCCGCTGATGATATAAATGCATCGAGCTCCCCGAACGGCGAATACCATTACGTAAGACCAGAGCAGAACGCCTATACCGAGGCCAACTATACCCCCGTTGGCGACAGCAGGCGCAGCGCCCCGCGCTACTACTACACCGAGGCGGACAGCACCGAAAAGCGCCGCCGCGAGAAGAAAGAGAAAAAGGTCGGCATTACGATGGCGAAACTTGTGGCAGTATGCCTCGTCTGCGCCATCATAGGCGGTTTGTTCGGCGCCGGTGGTATGACGCTGATAAACAGAAGTTCTGATGAGCAGCAATCGGCGTCGGCCCAGTCTGACGATTCTTCGCTTGGCTCGGAGAATAACAGCAACGAAGAATCGCCGAATACTTCCGAGCAGAGCGCGTCCGGGGATCCAATTCAGGTAGCGACTGACGAGCGGGAGGCAATCGACGCAAACTCCGTGTATAACCTGGCCTGCACTCAGGTCGTTGGTATCACGACGGAGATAACAGGGACGAACCTGTTCGGTATGACCACGCAGAGCGCGGTAAGCGGTTCCGGCTTTATAGTCACTTCCGACGGGTATATCCTGACAAACTACCACGTCATAGAGGATGCGTATGAAGGAGGATACGACATAACCGTCATGCTTTACAGCGGCGACAGCTATACCGCAAGCATCGTTGGCTTTGAGGAGGATAACGACATCGCCGTTTTGAAGATCGAGGCCGAGGGACTAAATCCTGTCACCATAGGTGACAGCGATTCGATGGCAGTTGGCGAGACTGTATATGCCGTCGGCAACCCGCTCGGTGAGCTGGCCTATTCGATGACGAAGGGCATGGTATCGGCGCTTGACCGCGAGATATCCACCACTGACTCTCAGACTGGTGTTGTGACTACCATCAACATGTTCCAGATTGATGCTGCCGTCAACAGTGGTAACTCCGGCGGCCCCGTTTATAACAGCAAGGGCGAGGTCATCGGCGTTGTGACCGCAAAGTACAGCTCCTCCGGCGTTGAGGGACTTGGCTTTGCCATCCCGATCAACGATGCGGTGTCCATCGCAAACGAGCTTATCACCAACGGCTATGTCAGCGGAAAAGCCTACTTCGGCATCAGTGTCGAGACTGTGCCTGCCAGCGTCGTTGAGTATTACAACATGGCTGCCGGCGCCTATGTCAGAGTCGTTGACGAGAATAGCTGCGCCAGTGAGGCGGGCCTGCAGGTCGGCGATATCATCACCAAGATCGACGATATCGAGATAACCAGCTACTCCGACCTTGTCGCGGCCAAAAAGGAGTACAGTGCGGGTGACAGCGCCGTACTGACGGTATATCGCTCCGGCCAGTATTTGGAGCTAACTATCGTGTTTGATGAGGAGGTTCCCGTCTCACAGTAGACCTCGCAGGAGACACAGGAGTCCTCGGAACCCGACAGTGGTACCAGTGAAAGCTTTCCCTTCTCCGACTTTTTCGGTTCGGGGAATTGATATAGATGTTCGCAGAAGCAGTTTGATCTTCTTAAACCTCCCTTGTATTCAATTTGACACACACAACACACGCGAAAACCGGCCGGTTTCCCGGCCGGTTTTTGTCCTGCGTGTAAAAAAGTCCGGCCCTCCGGGGCCGGACTTATCAGTCTGTCGAAAAACTGTTTACACAAGTGAAGTAACTGTGCTTCAATGAATTTATTTATTTTTTGCGGGCAAGGACCTTTTCGATACCGGCCCGGACGCCGGCGGCGTCGAGCCCATATTTTGCAAGAAGCTGTTTATAGGGACCGGATTCGGTAAAGGTATCGTGCACGCCGACAAACTCGGTCGGCACACCCGCGCCGGCCTGCGCCAGAACCTCAGCCACGGCGCCGCCGAGTCCGCCATAGATATTGTGCTCCTCGGCGCAGACTATGGTGCCGGTTTCTTCGGCGCATTTGAGTATGAGATCACGGTCGATGGGCTTTATCGAGTACATATCGACGACGCGTACGGAGACGCCCTGAGCTTCCAGAGCGTTGGCCGCCTCGATCGCGTTATGTACGAGGATGCCGCAGGCGATGACGGTCACGTCGCTGCCCTCGCGGACGATCCGGCCCTTGCCGTATTCAAATTCGGTACCCTCCGGGTAGAGGTCCGGATATACATCGCGGGACAGGCGCAGATATACAGGGCCCCTGTGTTCGGCGGCGTAGGCGGTGGCCCAGCGGCTGCTGCGCGCGTCGCTGGGGACGATAACGCTCATATTCGGAAGCGAGCGCATGATGGCGATGTCCTCAGTCGCATGGTGGGACGAGCCGTCAAAGGCGTCGGACAGACCGCAGTACGCCCCGGCGAATTTGACGTTGAGGTTGGCGTAACAGACCTGGCCGCGTGCGGCGATAAGCCCAAGTGAGGATATGAACACGGCAAAAGTATTGACAAACGGGATCTTGCCGGTAGTGGCAAGGCCCGCGGCGGTGGAGACCATGTTCGACTCCGCAATGCCCATATTGATAAAATTTTCAGGATTGGCTTTGGCGAAAATACCGCTTTTTGTTGAACCGGAGAGGTCGGCGTCAAGCACGACAATATCCTTATTGGTGTTGCCGAGCTCCGCCAGCATCATACCGTATTCTTCACGGATCGATTTGCTCATCAGTTTGCACCTCCCAGTTCAGCCATTGCTTTTTCAAAGGACTCATCGTCGATTGCCTTGCCGTGCCATCCGGCCTGTCCTTCCATAAAGGAAACACCCTTGCCCTTGACGGTGTGGGCAATGATGACGCTCGGTCCGCCGGTGAAGCTCTCCGCGCTGTCAAAGGCATCCGAGAGGGCCTCAATGCTGTGGCCGTCGCACTCGATGACGTTCCAGCCAAAGGTGCGCCACTTCGCAGGCAGGTCGCCGAGAGGCATGACCTCGTCAACGGTACCGTCGAGCTGTACCTTGTTGTAGTCGACGACGGCCGTCAGATTGGAAAGCTTGAACTTCGGCGCGCTCATCGCGGCCTCCCACACGGCACCCTCGTCCAGTTCGCCGTCACCCAGTATCGCGTAAACGCGGGCAGGACTGCCGTTCATGCGTAGGCCGATGGCCATGCCCTGAGCGGCGGAAAGGCCGAGACCGAGCGGGCCGGCCGGCATCTCGACGCCGGGGGTGTGCGTGCTCGGATGGCCCTGAAGCAGGCTGTCGATCCTGCGCAGGGAACCCATCGAGTCTTTTGGCAGGAAGCCCTTTTCTATCAGGTTGCGGTAGAGCATCGGGGCCGCATGCCCCTTGCTGAGAACAAGGCGGTCGCGGTCAGGGTCGTCGGCCCTGTCGGCGGAGATATTCATGCGCTCCTGATACAGAAGCGTCAGGATCTCGCAGACTGAAAGGCTGCCGCCGGGATGTCCGGACTGGATCGCGTGGATCGCCGTCAGGACGTCGACGCGGAATACACGGCAAAGCTCCGTGAGCTCTGCCGCTCTCTGTTTTGAGATCGGCATATGCATATCCTCCAAAAATCAGTTTTCGGGACGGTATTTGTCTTATAACAAAGATATATCAGGCGCAAGAAAAAATCAAGCGTCTGATATAAATTCGGCGAAGTGCTCTATCTGCTGCGATAGGCCTCCATCATACCTGTAAAAAGTTCCTTTGTGGTGGGCGGCGTATAGCTGATGGCGTTGGCGCCGGCCTCTACCGTCAGTCGGATGCTTTCTTCCGTGGGCCCGCCGGTTGCGATTATCGGGACATCGGGGAACCGCTCCCTTATACTGCGCACGACCTCAGGAGTGTCGCCGGCGGCGGAGACATTGAGTATGCTTGCTCCCGCATCGAGCCTTGCCTGTATGTCCGTCTGCTTGTTGAGGACCGTGACGACGATGGGGATATCGACTGTTTTTGAGATATGCGAGATGTTGTCATTGGACATCGGTGCGTTGACGACCAGAGCCATGGCCCCCTGTGCCTCGGCGTCCATTGCAAGGGTCACGGAACGCAGCCCCTGTGTGGTTCCTCCGCCAACTCCGCAGAACACAGGGATATATGAGCCCGTGATAATGACGTCGGAAATGACCTGCTGCGGTGTAAACGGATAGACGGCAAGGACGGCATCAGCATCGCAGTTTCGGATTATGGCTATATCCGTTGTAAAAACAAGGGATTTTATGCACTTGCCCCAGATAACTATCCCGCTGCACTTGCGGATCTCTTTTGGCATTTCAACGATATGCCGCCTCAGCTGACTCTCTATCCTCGGTATGTTTCTTCTTCCTCCATTCATGTTATCCATAATGGTCCTCCTTTCGTCATATTTTCATATTAAATCCAGTATACACGAAATTGTTGTCAAATTCAAAACCTTTCTGTTTAAAGTGAAAATTTTGACGAGCAAATATTTTGAAAAACTATTGATTTGAGTATTATCGTATACTATAATATAGCAAAAACTCTGGGAATCTACCGGGTACTGAGTGAGGATTGCGATGAATTTAAAAGACGAAACAAATATGACGATGCTCTGTGATTTTTACGAGCTGACCATGAGCAACGGATATTTCAAAAGCGGGTACAAGGACAGGATAACTTACTTCGACCTGTTCTTCCGCACGGTCCCTGACAAGGGCGGTTTCGCGATAGCCGCCGGGCTTGAACAGGCCATTGACTATATTGTCAATCTGCGTTTCAGCCGGGAGGATATCGAATATCTTCGCTCACGAGGGTGCTTCTGCGAGGAATTTCTTGAATATCTCCGGGATTTCAAATTCACGGGGGATATATACGCCGTGCCCGAGGGTACGCCCGTATTCCCGAAGGAGCCGATTCTGATCGTGCGCGCGCCCGCCATACAGGCGCAGCTCATAGAGACTTTCCTGCTTCTTACGATAAATCACCAGACGCTTATTGCGACGAAAGCCAATCGCATCGTCCGCGCCGCGCGCGGAAGAAAGGTGATGGAGTTCGGCTCCCGCCGTGCGCAGGGCGCCAGCGGTGCGATATACGGGGCGAGGGCTGCCTACATCGGCGGCTGCGTCGGGACCGCCTGCACTATCTCAGACCAGATGTTCGGCGTGCGCGCCGGAGGCACCATGGCGCACTCGTGGGTGCAGATGTTCGACACCCAGTACGAGGCGTTTAAGGCCTATTGCGAGATATATCCGGACAACGCGACGCTGCTGGTCGACACCTATGACACGCTTAAAAGCGGCATACCGGACGCCATACGCGCGTTTAACGAGGTGCTTCGCCCGCGCGGGATAACAAAATGCGGCATTCGCCTGGATTCGGGCGATATGGCTTACCTGACGCGCAGGGCGCGCAAAATGCTCGACGACGCGGGCTGGACCGGCTGTGAGATATCGGTCTCCAACTCCCTGGACGAGTTTATCATACAGGATATACTCCAGCAGGGCGCGTGCATAGACATGTTCGGCGTCGGGGAAAGGCTCATTACTGCGGAGAGCGACCCCGTTTTCGGCGGGGTGTACAAGCTCGCCGCGGTAGAGAAAGAAAACGGCGAGATCGTGCCGAAGATAAAGGTCAGCGAGAATGTGACCAAGATAACAAACCCGCATTTAAAAAAGCTGTACCGCTTTTACGGGCGCGACACGGGCAAGGCCATAGCCGACTACCTCTGCGTCTGGGACGAGACGGTGGACGACTCGAAGAATATCGTCATCTTCGACCCCGATTCGACCTGGAAAGAGAAAGAGGTATATAACTACACCGCACGCGAACTGCTGGTGCCGGTGTTCAAAAGCGGCGAGCTGGTTTATAACAGGCCGACGCTCGAGGAGATACGCGCATACTGCGCTGAGCAGGTCGATACACTCTGGGACGAGGTAAAGAGGTTTGACAACCCGCACAATTACTATGTGGACCTGTCACAGAAGCTCTGGGATATCAAAAATGAGCTTCTGCGCGGCAGCAAGAAATGAGGGGCGATAGATGACGAAAATAAAGCAGTTCATGCAGCGCAAGGATATAGTCATATCCGGAAAGCGCTACGGGGTCGAGGCACTTGGCGCAATGGCGCAGGGACTATTCTGCTCGCTCCTGATAGGGACCCTACTCAATACGATTGGAACACAGCTCAATCTGCCGATATTCAATACTATTGGCGGCTTTGCGTCCGAAATGAGCGGGCCGGCCATGGCCGTCGCCATCGGGTATGCGCTCAAATGCCCGCCTCTCGTTTTGTTTTCGCTGGTCGTCGTCGGCAGCTCGTCCAACTCTCTTGGCGGCGCCGGCGGGCCGCTTGCGGTGCTTATAATCGCGATAATCGCGGCGGAGGCCGGCAAGGCCGTTTCCAAGGAGACAAAGATAGATATCCTTGTCACTCCGCTTGTGACGATATTTGTCGGCGTGGGGCTTTCCGCACTGATAGCCGCCCCGATAGGCGCTGCGGCAAACTGGGTCGGCAACCTTATCATGTGGGCGACGGATCTGCAGCCCTTCCTGATGGGCGTTGTCGTGTCCGTTCTGGTCGGCGTTGCTCTGACGCTGCCGATATCCTCTGCGGCCATTTGCGCGGCGCTCGGACTGACAGGACTGGCCGGGGGCGCCGCCGTTGCCGGCTGCTGTGCGAACATGGTCGGCTTTGCCATCATGTCCTTCCGCGAGAACCGCTGGGGCGGCCTGATCTCCCAGGGGCTGGGTACCTCCATGCTCCAGATGGGCAACATAGTCAAGAATCCGCGCATTTGGCTGCCTGCGATAGCCACCAGCGCGATAACCGGCCCGCTGGCGACCTGTGTTTTCAAGCTGGAGATGAACGGGCCCGCCGTTTCCTCCGGAATGGGGACCTGTGGCCTGGTCGGGCCGATAGGCGTCTGGACCGGCTGGCTTGAGCCCAGTGAGCAGGCAATTGCCAACGGCGCTCAGGCGGTAACCCCCGGCGTTATGGAGTGGGCCGGACTCATACTTATCTGCTTTGTCCTGCCGGCCGTGATATGCTGGGCGCTCGGCCTCGTCTGCCGTAAGCTCGGCTGGATAAAGGAAAACGATCTCAAACTCGACTAAGGGAGCGAAACAGTTATGACATGGGGACCTTACTGGATGTTTTACGTCTGTCCGGAGTGCGGCACGAAGTTCAAGTATACGCTTGAGAATATGAGCGAGCCATACTTCGGAAAATGCATAAACTGCGGCGCGGAGGGCACGCTCGTGGCCGAGAGCCGGGATATGCCTCGGGATGCTGAGGACTATGAGGACGGGTATTACAGATACTGATACATATACATAAAAATCGGCAGGGAATCCGATGTGTATCCGGCAAATGTAAAAGTAAAAAGCATACATGCACTCACGGAGATAATGAAGCAGAGGGTGAAAAAAGCGGGGGCATCCCCGCTTTTTTCTCAGCATGTCGAAAAAACCGCTTCCAAAGGTGAAGAGCCATGTTCCAATGGGAGAGCTCGAGGGGTGGCAGCACGCCTCGAATCGGATCGAATGCCCCTCACGCCCTGCCTGGCAAGGCGTGAGGCGGACGCAGCTAGGACTTTCGCACTGCTGCGCAGTATGAAAGTAATGGCATTATTCAGTCTGTCAAAAAAGTCTGTCGGACCTTTTCGACAGACTTTTTTGACAGACTGAAAAGGGGACCACAGGCGTGGTCCCCTTATATCAGAACAAAACTGTATCGGGCAGGCTTATTCGTCGATGCCGACCATAACAGACGTGGCCTTTATGACCGCGTATGCCTCTCCGCCAACCTTGAGGCCGAGCTCCCGGATAGAAGCCATGGATATGGTGGCGCTGACGACGTTACCGCCTCCGATATCAATGCGGACGATACCGTTTACGGATCCCTCATCGATAGAGAGAATTGTGCCCTTGAACTGGTTTCTTGCGCTTAGTTTCATAACTTACCTTCTTATCTTACTTATTTGCCGAAGTAACGCTCGAGCAGGCCGGCGAAAGCCCTGCCGTGGCGGGCCTCGTCGCGGGCCATCTCATGCACGGTGTCGTGGATGGCGTCAAGGTTGAGCTCCTTAGCCCTCTTGGCCAGATCAAACTTGCCGGCGGTGGCGCCGTTCTCGGCCTCTACACGCATCTCGAGGTTCTTCTTGGTGCTGTCGGTCACGACTTCACCCAGGAGCTCCGCAAACTTCGCGGCGTGCTCAGCCTCCTCGTAGGCGGCCTTCTCCCAGTACAGGCCGATCTCGGGATATCCCTCGCGATGGGCGACGCGGGCCATGGCCAGATACATACCGACCTCGGAGCACTCGCCCTCAAAGTTGGAGCGCAGATCGGCGATGATGTCCTCAGGAGCGCCCTGCGCAACGCCGACGACATGCTCGGCGGCCCAGCTCATCGTATCGGACTGCTCAATGAACTTGGAAGCGGGAGCCTTGCAGATGGGGCAGGACTCGGGGGCAGACTCGCCCTCATAGACGTAACCACAAACGGTGCATACAAACTTCTTCATAGCTTTTTTCCTCCGTTAAAAATATTATTTGTTCTGTTGATTATTGTATTCGCCCTTGAGCGAAAAATCAATCATTTTGGGACTGCGAAGCACACTTCGGACACAGGCCGCTGAAGCTGAGATTAAACCCGTGCATCTTGCATCCTGCCTGCTCACACAAACCGGAAAAACGGGCCCTGTCGGCCAGTTCTATGTCAAGGTCGAGTACCGCGCCGCATCCTGTACAGACAAAATGTGTGTGCGGCTGCGTCACCGCGTCAAACCGCTCCTGGCCGTTGACTGTTCCGACACTTATTATCACGCCCTCTTTTTTAAACAGAGCAAGATTCCGATAGATGGTTCCGAGACTGAGGTCTGGATACTCGGGCTTCAGACGGGCATAGAGCCACTCCGCACTGGGGTGCTCGTCGGTCTGACGTATGGCATTCAGGATGGCCTGCCGCTTTCGACTGTGTTTTCTTGTCGGCTGCAAACCATTTACCTCCTAAAACAATAATAAGAATTATTACTGTTTTAATATAACACGACTTTTGCCATTTGTAAAGAGTTTTTTTAATTTTTTTTCGGCGGAATCTGCAATAATTAAAAAGTTCTTGCATATACGGTGTCTCTGGTGTAAAATATTTTGGCTAACCAATAATGTAGTATCTTATTCTTATATATGGGAGGAACCAGATATGATTTCCGCAGGAGAATTCAGGAACGGAGTTACTTTTGAAATGGATGGACAGGTCATGCAGGTCATCGAGTTCCAGCATGTCAAGCCCGGAAAGGGCGCCGCTTTTGTCCGCACCAAGATGAAGAACGTCATAACCGGTGCCGTCGTTGAGACTTCCTTTAACCCCACTGCGAAGTTTGAAAACGCTTTTGTCGAGCGCCGTAATATGGAATACAGCTACTCGGACGGTGACCTGTACTATTTTATGGATCCGGAGACTTACGAGCTTGAGCCCGTCGATAAGAGCGAGCTGTCCGAAGGTTTCCGTTTTGTCAAGGAGAATATGGTGTGCACCGTCAACTCCTATAAAGGCAAGGTCTTTTCCGTTGAAGCGCCCAACTTTGTCGAGCTGGTCGTGACCGAGACGGATCCCGGATTTGCAGGCAACACCGCAACCAACGTGACCAAGCCCGCTACCCTTGAGACAGGAGCGGAGGTCAAGGTGCCTCTGTTTATCAATCCCGGCGACAAGATCAAGGTCGACACCCGTTCCGGTGAGTACCTTGAGCGCGCGAAGGGCTGAGCTGGGAGGACGGTAATATGACTCCTTCTGAAAAGGTTGCGTATCTCAGAGGTCTGGCCGAAGGTCTTGGCGTTGAGGATGGCTCCCGCGAGGGCAAACTGCTAAATGCCATTATCGATGTGCTGACGGATCTGGCACATGAGTTGGACGAAGTCAACGAAAAGGTCGACAGCGTGGGCGAGGACATCGACGGGCTGTACGACGAAGTGGACGAGCTGAGCGAATACTTCATCGACGAAGACGACGATGAGGATGAAGATGAGAATGATTACTGGGATGACGGTGACCCCGTGTTTTACGAAGTTACCTGCCCGGCCTGTGAGAACACTATCACAATAGACGAGGATGAGCTTCTCACAGGCGCGATCTCCTGTCCTAACTGCGGTGAGACACTCGAGTTTGACTTTGACAGCATCGAGGATATAAATGACGATGCTGATGGTTCCGAGGAAGAGTGAAATATTTAGAATCAGAATTAGAAAGAATTAAAAAAAGGCCCGTCCGGAGCATAACGCTCCGGACGGGCCTTTTTCTGATAATTAATCTGGCGTGACATTCCCACAATAAAAAAAAAGGCAATCGCTTTTGCAGTCACCTTTTTGGTGGAGCAATATGCGCCAAATCCGAACCAAACACGGCCTTAATCTCGTCAAGAGAAATCGGCTCGGTGCCATCTTTGAAGTTGTAAGTGAACAGCAGCTTATCGTCAAACACATAGATGGAATTGATGAAGGTCTCTATAATCTGCTTCTGGTAGTCCGGGTCATCCACATTCCCATACTTGAAGCGGCTAATCCAGCTTACCACCTGTTCCGTGGTGTACTTCGGCTTCTGCATCTGTGTCTGTAAAATGCTGAGTTTCAAGTCCTCCCGCTGGGCTTCCAGCTGCTCCAAACGCTCCTTTGTGGAGGCTGTCAGCACCCCCATCTGGATGGCGTTCAGCATGTTTTCAATGGCCTTTTCACACTCGGCAAGCTGGGCCTGCATAACGGGGAGCGTGGTGTTCTCTTTCTCCTGCAAGGCCACAATGGCCTCCGCTATGCGGCGGATTTCCTCGTCCCGCAAAACCCGGCTTACCGTTATCAGGACAGCCGCACGCTCTATCCAGTCTTTCTTTATGGCCTTCCGTTTGCAGCCCAGCTTCCGCTTTGCACCGCCGCATTTGTAATAGTAGTAAACATCCCCGGTGCGGCTGGTGCCGCTCTCTCCCGCCATCATGCGCCCGCAGGTGCCGCAGAACAGTTTCGTTGTCAGCAGGTACTCCCGGTTGGCCTTCGCTTTTGCCGGGGCCTTCCTGTTCTTCGCCATACGGGCCTGTACCCGGTCAAACATATCGTCCTCAATGATGGCGGGGATGCCCTTGGGGATGACCACATCCCCATACTTGTATTCCCCGATGTACTTGCGGTTTTTCAGGATGATGCTGACGCCGCCTATCTTGAAGGGCTTCCCCTTCTTCGTTTTCAACCCCCGGCTGTTGAGGGACCGGGTGATTTCGCTGATGCTCTCGCCGCTGTCATAGCGGGTGAAAATCTCCGTCACAAGCGGGGCGGTCAGCGGGTCAATCGCCAGCACGCCATCCTGTCCCACCACATAGCCCAATGGCGTGTTGCCCCCGTTGTTCCTGCACTTCAATGCGTTCTCCATCTGGCCCCGCTGTATCTTCTCGGAGAGTTCGGCGGAGTAGTATTCGGCATAGCCCTCCAGCATGGATTCCAGTATGATGCCCTCCGGCCCCTCGGAGATGTTCTCCTTTGCAGACAGGACCTTGACACCGTTCTTTTTCAGGATGCGCTTGTAGTGCGCGCTGTCGTAGCGGTCACGGGAGAACCTGTCCAGCTTCCAGACCAGCACCACATCGAACAGGCCCTTCTCGCTGTCCTTTATCATGCGCTGGAACTCCGGGCGGTCTGCTGTCCTCGCAGACAGGGCGCGGTCTATGTAACTGCACAGGACGGTGATGCCGTTCTTCCCGGCAAAGGCGGTGCACTCCCGGATTTGCCCCTCAATACTTTCTTCCCGCTGGCTGTCTGAGGAATAGCGGGCATAGATAACTGCTTTCATTCTCCATCCTCCATCATACGCAGCAGGGTCTCTTTCAGCTTCTCATTCATAGGGGACTGGGGGTCAAAGCACATCTCGATAAAGCGGCGCATCTCCTCCCGCGCCGGGCTGGCCTTGGGCCTGAACTCGTATATCTCGCCCTGAGGCTTGTCCGTCCGGGCGAAGATATAATCCAGCGACACATCGAAGTAATCCGCATAGCGGCGGAGCAGTTCGACGGAGGGGCTGGACTGCCCGTTTTCGTAGCGGTTGACACTGGACTGCGTGGAGCCGATGGCCTCGGCCATTTTCACCTGAGAGATGCCGATGCTCTCCCGCAGGGCCTTCAACCGCTTACCCACTTCCTTCATGTCGCGACCTCCTGTTTGGGTTAGATTTATTATAACCCA
>CAZSRK010000059.1:0-12857 GCA_964609305.1 uncultured Oscillospiraceae bacterium | reverse complement strand
AAGCTTTTTCACAGGGCAAAACCTCCTTATAAGAGTTCTGCGTGGGATGTCTCCTGCTCTGAAACCGTGATCTCCAGATTTCCGTTTCTGCATCTGATTTTATCAATCATTTCTTTTTCCCGCGCAGGGTCTTTCAGAGTTACACTGTATGACAGGCGAAACATGCTGCCCATATTGGTTGTCTTTACGTATGCAAGATGGTGTTCGGAAGTATAATCGTCAAAAATATCATCAAACACACCGGTATAATCCAGGTCTTCGGGAATCGTGACAGTAAATGTTTTGTATATATCCGAATTCTTTCCGGCTCCGAAGCCGATCACATTGTAGAGGGTAAAGACTGCGCACATCACTACGGTAAACAGCACGGCAAAACCGAGATAGCCCATGCCTACAATCAGCCCCGCGCCCATCGCAAGGAACAGAGAACAGATCTCTTTGGCAGTCCCGGGGGCCGAGCGGAAGCGGACCAGGCTGAAGGCCCCGGCAACAGCGACACCGGTGCCCACATTGCCGTTAACCAGCATTATTACCACGCATACCACAGACGGAAGCAGAGCCAGCGTCACAACAAAGCTTTTTGTGTAACGGGTTCGATACATATAAGTCCCGGCCATTATCAGGCCAAGCACAAGGGAAAATCCCAGACAGAGCATAAAGTCTCCCACACTTATAAGGGAGGTGAGTTCAGAATCAAATAATCCTCTGAATAAAGTTTCAAACATTACAGGCGACCTACTTTGTAATACTCGCAGATGAACAGTGCAGCCGCGGAAAAATCATCTTTTGATATGCCGTTCCATATTTCGAGAAAGACGTTTTGTATATGCGCTCTTCGGAAAGAACACGGGTCATCCACAGAGGGATTCCACCGGAACATTTGATTTCCATCAGCACCATCTCTTCCGGCAGAAGCGCCGCTCCGTACACTTCGGATTCCAGCGACAGATCCTCCTGACGGCACAGGAGCGTATCGTCAAAAGTCACGCGAAAATCGCCGCCGGCCTTTTCGCAATATGCCTCACATTCATAAGAGAGGAACACCGCGGGATGAAGCGTTTTGTAATAATCAAGGAAATAGTCTACCTCCTCGGAAATTTGGGTTGCCCTGTGACAGCGGCACTGTCCCATTACCCATCCCATCGCTTCCAGCTCCGGAAGTGAAATGCGCCGTTTGCCGTTTATATACCACCGACTGATATTTCTTTTTCAGCTCTACAAACACCGTACTGTCAGGCTCTGCCTGACAGTAACTGCGAATACGCAGTTTTTCTTTATAAGCCGGTCTGTCAATAGAGCGGCGGACCAGGCGGTAATTATCCGTGTCAAAATAGATGTTGCGTATTGTGGTGAGTCCATATTCATCAAGCTGCATATATGGCGCCATTGACTCCAGCACTTTTTCCTTTTGTTTTTGTGTCAACAGGTATTTGAGCTCATATCTTTTGAACACAGTCTGAATTGCCATCATAATGCAGCCTCCTTTTCGTTATTGTGCATCAGTATATCTTTTAAACCTTAATCGGAGCAAAAAAAGTGAAAAGTTTTTGTAAACGACCCGGTGGCTTAAAATCTGCGCTGAATGGAACTATATAAAGAGAAACCTTAACATGAAAAAATCCCCGTTGTGGTTTCCACAACGGGGATTTTTAGCAGATTCTATCGCAACTACTTCTTTTACAGGGCCTTTTTGCCAGATCCTATCGCTCCTTGTTCTTTTACAGGGCCTTTTTTGCCAGATCCTATCGCTCCTTGTTCTTTTACAGGGTCTTTTGCCAGATCCTATCGCAGCCTGTTCTTTTAAGCCGACACTTCTCGATTGTCTCGCTCAAGAACACGAGTTCGGCCACGTCTTCGCCTATACAGGCCGCGATATGACAAAAATTAGATGCTCCTCATTTTTCGGGAGGCTCCATATAGGTCTGGCGGCTCTGGAAGAGGCCCATCCTCGCATAGAGCTCCGTCAGCGTCACGGCGCATTGCGCGGCCTCAAGAACCGGCACCTCGTAACCGTCGGCCTTCAGCCGCGCGGTCATCTCCTCAGTGACGCCGATGATCCCCGTGCAGCCCATTATCAGCACGCTCACGCCGTCCTCCTCGACGGCTTTTTTGCACTCGGTATAGAGATTTGCCATCAGCTTGTCCCTGTCCTGAAGCTCCAGGACGGGCAGGTCCAGGGTACGGACGCTGACCACACGGCGCTCCAGGCCCGCACGGGCGATGGCGCCGTTTATCATCGGAACAACGTTTTTCAAAACCGTGACTATCCCCAGTGTATCCCCAAGCCCGAGCCCGAGGTAAATGGCGGGCTCAAAGCCTCCAAAGACGGGAACTCTCAGTTTTTCGCGCGCGGCCCGCACACCGGGGTCCCCAAAACAGTTGACGAACACCCCGTCTGCCCGCTGTGTCCGCCTCTCCTCTACGGCCATGGAGACGACCTCGGGCGCGGAATACGCCTCGTCATATTCGCATTCGATGGTGACGGGCCCCTGTTTGATCTGCCGGTGGACGACCCGCGTCGTGTCCATCAGATACCTGGTCATATCCTGCATCATCTCCTGTGTCAGGATGCCGGGGGCAGTAACGGGTATGATATCAAGCAGTGTCAGCTTTTCGATACTCATACTTTGCTTTCCTCCAATCAGGCGAGATCGCCGGCGGCCTTGACCCGGACGCGGCAGGTGTTGCCCACACAGTAGGCCAGAGGCACGTCTTCCACTTCGATGATCTCCACCGTGTCAGGAATCGCGCCCGCTTCGATAGCCATCTGTATCGCGTCGTTTTTCGCCTGCTCCAGGGCCTGATCGCGGGGGATTTGGTCGTAGTCGATGAGCTGTTCATAGTTGCCGGGCACCTTGGATATGGCAGAGCCGATGGCATTGGCACAGCCAAAATGCTCCGGATTGTAGACATGGGATGTCCCGGCCAGCTTCTTGGGCAGGACGATGGAGCCTCCGCCGACAAGTATGACGTTCACGTCGCTGCTGGATATCTTCAGCGAATCCACACAGTCCTCGACCATCACCCGTATCACCGCCATTGCTTCGGCAGCAAAATCATCGTCGATGGCGGCGGCCAGCGCGGGGTCGCCGAGCTGGGCCATGCCGAGCTTTACCGCAATGCCGGTGGCGGTCACGGTCTGGCCGCCGAACACCAGCGCCTGCGAGGTGATCTGATATCCAACGCTGTCCGGGCCGACGGTCACGCGGCCGTCCGGCTGCCGCCGTACGATGGAACCGCCGCCCAGTCCAATGGAGATGATGTCCGGCATGCGGAAGTTTGTCCGGACCCCGCCGATGGTGGCGGCGACGCTGGACTCACGCGGGAAACCGTTCTGGATTACGCCGAAATCCGTGGTTGTTCCGCCGACGTCGATGACGATCGCATTTCTCAGCCGGCTGAGATAGGATGCGCCGCGGATAGAGTTGGTCGGTCCGCAGGCGATGGTGAGGATAGGGTAACGCCGGGCGTGCTCCATGGTCATCAGGGTACCGTCATTCTGAGACAGATAGATCTCGGCATTGGAAATGCCCTCGTCGGCGAGGGATTTTGCGAACCCTTCCGTAAATCGCTCCGCGACCTTGTACAGCGCGGCGTTGAGGATGGTGGCATTTTCCCGCTCGATCATGCCCATGGAGCCGATCTCACTGGAGACAGAGATATGCACACCCTCTCCCATGATTTCTCTGCAAAGCTGTGCGACAGCAGTTTCGTGGTCATTGCGTATCGTGGAGAACACGCAGGAGATGGCGACGGACTGGACCCGTCCCTTTATGCGGGTAAAGAACTCCCTTGCCGCCTCCAGATCAAGCTGGGCAAGCTCCTTGCCGTCAAACTCAAAGCCGCCGCGGATCACCACATAGTCCTCAACCACGTCCTGGATATCCTCCGGCCAGTCGACCATGGGTGGGATACCCGTAGTTGCAGGCGCGCCGATGCGTACCAGGCCGACTTTTGCCAGGTTCCTGCGTTCGACTATGGCGTTTGTACACTGGGTAGTTCCCAGCATGGCCTGCGTAATGCTGCCGCGGTCAACGCCGGAGCGGTCAAGCACCTCGCGTATGGCGCCTATAATACCGTCATACACGTCATCGGTGGTCGGATGCTTGACTTCTGCGACCACTTCAAGCCGGTCGTTTATGATGACGGCATCGGTATTCGTCCCGCCAACGTCTATGCCAAGTTTATACATCTTCGCTTCCCCCCTTCACACGCTCTTCCAAGGGAATGTAATCGGTGTCGACGCCAAAGTACCGTGGACATACCAGGTCAAGGCCCTCTTTGGTCCGCCACATCTCATAGCACTTCAGGCCGACTACCATGACTCTTTTACCGTATTTCAGCGCCTCGGTCGTCACCGGGATAAAAGTCTCCGTGTCCACCAGGCATATAAGATCGGGGACAGTCGCTCTGATCTCCCCATTGACTACCGCGGCGAGGTTCTCGTTCTGGAACGACACCTCGGCCTTCTGGTTTTTGTACTCGCCTATACCCTCGAGCATGATACGCCCCAGATTGAAGGCTCCGTTTGTCTCCCGGAGAACGTCCACGATCTTTCCCCGGAACAGGCAATAGCCCTCGCTGGCCCGGAAAAACGCATCCTCGGGGGAGAGATCGCTCTGGTCCTTTACCCCGCGGATAGCCTTTCCGAGCATTTCGCTGCGGGTGACGATATCTTTCACCCCGAAGGACCTCATGGTGGCTCCGGTCATGATGTACAGTCCGACGGTCACCGAACCGCCGCAGCTCATGGTTACCGCGCGGGCCAGTTCCTCCGTCCATTTGTTGGTGATCGTGTTGAATATGGCGCTGTTGCCCTTTTCATCCGTCAGCGCCATGGGCGTTGCGCTGACCCCTCCGATAGTGAACGTCACCATCTGGAGCTCGGGGAAAGCCCTGCCCATGCCGTCGCAGTCCACCATCGGCAGGCCCAGGCGGGCAGCCGCGGCGATGGGCAGCATGGAGTTGACGCCGCCCGCCTCCATGGGCATGACCGCATATATTGACTTTCCCATATACTGGGACACCATGTCGTAAATAACCTTATATTCATTGCCGCCCGTGCCTTTTTCGCACAGGACGGTGGGCGCGCCCATCATCGCGATCGGCAGGATGACCGCGTCGTCCGGCACCTCTTCGGGAGAGATGAGGTCGACCGGGCCACATTCCTTGATAGCGCCGATGGCCATCAGCTTACCATAGTATGGATCGCCGCCTCCGCCAGCGCCCAGCAGGGATGCGCCAAGCGCGATATCCTCTACTTCGCTCAATCCGATTTTTCGCAAACTGCTGCACTCCTCTCATATATCTTATCGTAATATCCGCCGGCCGGGCCGGCCTTTCAAACTTTTTAACTCGCCGGGACATACATACCCGCCGGCGCCAAAATGTCCCAGCGGAATGTGTTCTCAGGCCTTCTTGCCCATGAGTTTGGCGAGGATTATGTACACGACCATAGCCACAACGATGCCGTTGATGGAGCCGATGAAAAACGGGACATCGAGAAAGGACAAAAACGAAATGGATGCAAAGGTCCCACCGGTCATGCAGGCCACGAAAGCCCCCACAAGGAAGGAGATGAGGCCCGGGGCGTAAAAGCCCTCGCGCTCCTGAAAATTCTCCACGCGGCCTTTCCCGATGATCCAGTAGTCCGCGATCATGGTGCCCATCAGCGCAGGCACGATGGCCGACAGCAGGGACAAAAAGCCCTGAAGCGAATTGAGAATACCGACGGCGGCAAGGATCGTGCCGACTATGCCGGCGATGGCGGTCGTCATCTGGCTCTTTTTCTCGTCCTGCCCCAGCAGCACGGACAGAGACAGACCGCCGGAATAGGCATTGGAGACATTGGTGGTCCATGTGGCCAGGATTAGTGCTATCAACCCGACCAGCGGCAGGCCGGAGGAGGCGAGGACCACGCTGATGTCATAGCTGCCGGTGCATATTGCAAGTATCGCCCCTACCATCAGAATGATAAGGCCCGCCGGCAAAACGCCGATAACAGAGGATTTTATAACGTCTTTGCGGTTTTTGGCAAAGCGGCAGTAATCGCCGGAGATCGCGGCCGCCACAACAAAGGAGCCGACCGTTGCGCTCACGGCGCTGACAAACGACATCGGGGCAGAGGGAACATATCCGCTCAGCGCCTCCGTCCCGCCGTTGACGAGCGTGTAGATCAGCGTATATGCAAGCACGATGCCGAGCAGCGGCACGGCGATTTTATTGAGCCATTTCAGCCCGGAGAACCGGAAACAGGCCGTCAGCAGCATTATAACGCCCCAGATCACGGAGGACAGCCAGACAGGCACCTGGATACCCGTCATATCGGCAAACATGGACGAAAAGGACGCGCCGCAGACGGCGGCCTGGATACCGAACCAGCCGATGCACGAAATTGCCAGGATCGTGCTTATGATGTACTTGGCCCCTTTTTCTCCAAGCGCACAGGAGGCCATCACCGCGGTGGGCAGGCCGGTGTCACAACCGAGCATGCCCATAAAGCTCATAAACACGCATATCAGCGCATATCCCACAAGTATCGCCAGAACACAGGTGCCCAGAGACAGGCCGGCGCCCAGCATCCCGCCTATCATCAGCGCGGGAACGCAGATCACTGACCCGATCCAGACCATGGCTATGGAGCCCCAGCTCTGCCGTTCTTCCGCCTTGATTTCAAATACGGTCGTTTTTTTCATATTTCTTCCCCTCTCTTCAGATAATGCAATCTGCCAAAGTAAATTATGACATTTATTATATTTCTGCCGAGGGGAGCTGTCATTATTCATGGGGATAAAGTTTTGTCCCCGTTTATTGTCTCTTTGGACAATAAACGGGGTTCGTAAAACACCTAATCGATTTGGGGGGGTTCAGGTGACCGCATGATTCTTTGCAGAGAAAGGGCGTAAATCAGATTTTTTGACTGAGGAACGTCGCCAATATGGAAGCCGAGAATATCGCTGGCTTTCTGCAAACGGTACTTTACGGTGTTCTTATGGACAAAAAGATGGGACGCTGTTTCTGTGATGTTTGAATTTTTATCCAGCAAAAACACAGCGAGCGTGTCGATGACATCGGCGCCGTCCCGGCCCGCCTGTATCGGATCCAGCAGCGAGGTGTACCACCGAACGCTTTCTTTTCCCGCGGCGGCGATCTCACAGCATTCCTTGACAAACTCTATCTCGGATATCGTAAAAAACTGGCGGAGAGGAAATACCTTCATGGCGTCGGTCAGATATGCATGGTTGATCTCATAGGCATACTTTGCATCCGAGGTCCTTTGAAGCAGCGGGCAGCTTGTGATCTTGACAGGGATGGAGTTTTCCTGACAAAACCTTATCAAAGCGTCGGCCCAGTCGTTCATGTCGCGCAGGGTGCGGTGTCCGACCGGGAATATCAGTATGTCTTTTTCATGTTGCTCGCACAGCTCAACGGTGGCAAAATGAGCCGACAGCTCCTGTATCGGGACGACCCACCGGGACAGATTCTCTCCTGTCAGGTTCCCCAGTATCCACATATCGCTCAGGGCTTCAACATCGATGTGATACAGGTCGCCGAGCCGCCGCATTTTGATCGGCTCGTCCAGGATGATGGCGCGCACGAGCTCGGACAGGTCGATCTGGTCGTGCTTTTTTCCCCAGACGCTCATGCTCAGCCTGACGCCCTCAACTGCCTGTTTCCAAAGTACGGGATCGAACTTCCCGCTTTCCGAAAACACGATAAGGAACATCCGGCTGTCTCCGCCGGGGTGTATTTCGCTTCGGTATACCCACAGCGGATGTTCCCCCCTGATCTCCCAGAAGTCTTCTTTTCCCGTGTGGTGCGCGGCAAATTGTATCAGTTCGCTCCAGGGCGTGGACTGATTACGGGGCCACGGCGCCGCGCTCAGGATATTGTATTCGCTGTCAGTAATAAGCGCGGACGCGCGCAGCCGGTCGCTCGTAATGCGCAGTATCGTTTTCACGGTCTGCTGGCCCTCCGGGGCCTTCGTCATCTGCTCAAGCAGGTCCAGGGCAAAGGTGGGGTTGTTCAGTTCGTCACGGATTATGGCGTCCATGACTTCGTGTATCACTTCGCTGTAACGCAGGGCAGGCTCGTTCTCCGGCATACAGATCAGGATAAAGTCCGGCTCGTCGGCCAGCTTGATAAGCCTGGGGTCGACACGCGGCAGTATCAGTCCCACATAATAGAGTATCATGCCGACCTCGCCGGCCGCCGCCATGCTCCGGATGTTTGCGCACTGCGCCTCCACATCATCGGCCACGTTGCAAAAGCCTGTGATTACAAGCTCGCTTCCCCAGAATTCAATACTGTCGTACAGCTTCTTCTGCGTTTCAGTAGGCGTGGAATACTCCAGGACCGATATGCTTGTGACTATCCTGCTCAGGCTGTTGTGTCCGGCAAGCACCCTCGCGCGCCGCAGGCACGGCAGCTCCAGCAGCTGTGAAACAGTCAGGCTCATTTTCCCACCTCCTCAGCAAAGTGCGCAGCGGCCCCCCGTTTCTCCGGAGCCTGGGCATCTCACCTTGCGGGCCTGGGCATATCCTCAAGCGCAGCGGCGAATTTCTCCATGATCTCCGGTATGGCGATGCCCTGCGGGCACCTTCTCTCGCAGCTTCCACAGGAGATGCAGTTGGCCGGACGCTGATCGTCGTCGAGGCGCTCGAGCTCCATGAAGATGTTCGGGCCGGGGGACACGGAGAACTGGTTATACAGGCCCAGCAGAACGGGGATATCCAGTCCCTGCGGACAGCCGTCGCAGTAGTGGCAGGCCGTGCAGGGCACGGTGAACTGGCCGCGGAATCGCTCCACGGCGTCCCAGAGGGCCTTTTCCTCTTCACCGGTGAAGGGCTTGTATTCCGAGAAGGTGGCGATGTTGTCCACGGCCTGCTCCAGCTTGGTCATGCCGCTGAGTATGACCTGGACATTGTCAAGCCCCTGGACAAAGCGGAAGGCCCAGGACGCGATGGACGCCTCCGGGTTTACGGCCCTGAGCAGGCCGTCGGCCTCATCGCTGAGCGAAGCGAGGCGGCCGCCGCGGCAGGGCTCCATGACCCAGACAGGCAGCCCATGCTCAGTTATGATCTCATACTGCTGTTTTGCGTCCTGAAGCGTCCAGTCGAGGTAATTGAGCTGTATCTGCACAAACTCGAACGTATCGGGCCATTTGTCAAGGAACTCGCGCAGCAGCGCGGGCTTGCCATGGCAGGAAAAACCGAGGTGGCGTATCCTGCCGGCCTTTTTCTGCTCCAGCAGATAGGGGATGATGCCGAGTTTCTCGTCGTTGTATGTATCGACGGACCCCTCGTTCACGTTGTGGCAGAGGTAGAAATCGAAGTAGTCGGTCTGGCAGCGGCGGAGCTGTTCTTCAAAGATGCTCTCAGGTCCGTCGCCGGGCTCTATCATAAAGCCGGGCATCTTGTCGGCGAGGAAAAAGCTATCGCGCGGATACTTCTTCAGCGCCTCGCCAAGAAACACCTCGCTCTGTCCGCCGTGGTACATGAAAGCAGTGTCAAAATAGTTTACTCCGTTGGCATAGACATAGTCGATGATCTCCTGGGCCTTCTCCTTGTCGACAGGGCTGTTCATCTCGCTGCCAATGGTCGGCAGGCGCATGTTGCCCATACCGAGGCGGGAGATATTCAGGCCCTTAAACGTCTTGTAATACAATAATCTCTCCTCCTTGCGCTTTATCTTTTCGGTGTCTTGATAACATTTTAACACCGTCAGGCATTGGGGCGCAAGTATTTTCATTCCTGCCCGCTTGATTTACCCGGCGGCAGGCGTTAAAATGTCCACATATGATCTGGAGGTTGTGAAAAATGCCCTTTTCCGACGAGACACTTTCTTTCCTTTTTGAAAACCGCGTGACCGACAGCAAGGCCTGGTTCCTGGAACACCGCGCGGATTATGAAAGGCTCGTGCTCGAGCCCATGCGCAGGCTTGTCGTAGATCTGACCCCGGCGATGCTGTCCATCGATCCGCTTTTCATATGCGAGCCCAAGGTGGGAAAGAGCATCTCGCGCATCTACCGCGACACGCGCTTTTCAAGGGACAAGTCCATATTCCGCGACGTAATGTGGTGTTCCTTCACCCGGCCGAAGAATATGATGCGCGGCAGGCCGGGGTATTATTTTGAGCTTTCGCCGGCCGGCTTCAACTACGGCTGCGGCTGGTACAGTACCCCGCCGGAGACGATGGACGTGCTGCGGGATATGATAAAACGCGGCGATAAGCTCTTTGAGAAGGCGCAGCGCGCGTATAAGCGGGCAAAGGTCTTTACGCTTGAGGACACGCGCTATAAGCGCACGCGCAATCCTGACCAGCCGGAATCACGGCGTCTGTGGCTGGACCAGCGCAGCCTGTGCCTGCTGGCGCACAGTGAGGATTTTGACCTTTTGTTTTCCGACTCGCTGTATGAAAAGCTGTCCGAGGACTTTCTGGCCATCGCCCCGTTTTACCGCTTCCTGCTGGAGGGCGACCTGCGCGCCAGGCCGGGCGCCGTATGAACGGGCCGCGGTTCTACTGCGCGCCGCTCGAGGGGCTGACAAGCTTCGTCTTCCGCCGTGCCCACGCCCGGCTGTACCCCGGCGTCGCCAAATACTACTCCCCGTTCCTGGCTCCCGCGGGGCCGTCGCTGTTCTCAAAACGGGAAAGGCGCGACGTCGCGCCGGAAAATAACGAGGGCCTCGTGCTCGTGCCGCAGCTTCTGACCCGCAGCGCCGGGGATTTTATCCGCGCGGCGCGCGAGCTTCAGGCCCTGGGATACCGTGAGATAAATCTGAACCTCGGCTGCCCGTCGGGTACGGTCACGGCCAAGGGCAAGGGCGCGGGCTTCCTGCAATACCCGGAGGAGCTCGACATCTTCCTTGAGAACATTTTTTCAAAGCTGCGGTGCCGCATATCGATCAAGACCCGTCTGGGCATGGAGGAACCGGAGGAATTTTACCATCTGCTGGATATCTTTAATAAGTATCCGGTCTGCGAGCTGACCGTGCATCCGCGCGTGCGCGGGGATTTTTATAAAAAGCCGGTGCGCGAGCCGTTTTATGACTATGCACTGGAGAACTCGCGCGCCCCCGTCTGTCTCAACGGCGACATCTTCAACCTCTCCGCCATCGGCCGGATAACCGGACGGTTCCCCGGGGCGGCCGCCGTCATGCTCGGCCGCGGCCTTTGCGCGGACCCGTCGCTGGTATGCAAGGCCCTGGGGACTTATACGCCCGACCGCGAAAAACTGCTGGAGTTCCATGACGAGGTCTTTCGCGGATATACGGCGGCTTTCGGCAGCGCAAACAGCGCCCTGCCGCGCATGAAGGAGCTGTGGTTTTATCTGATACATCTGTTCGCCGACAGCGGAAAATACGCAAAGCTCATCAAAAAATCGACCGACCCCGCCGCGTATGAGGTGTTGGCGCACGAGGTGATACTCCGGCTTGACATGCTGCCGGAGGTCACCGCCGCACTGTGAGGTGGCGCGATGGAATACGAAATAATACGCTCAAAGCGCAGGACGCTTTCGCTGGAGGTCACACGCGGGGCGCGGGTGCTTGTCCGCGCACCCGTGAACTGCCCGCGGGAGACGATCGACAGCTTTGTCCGCTCGCACGAAGCGTGGCTAAAAAAAGCCGTCGAGCGCGTACGCGCAGGCGAGCTTGCGCATCCCGAGCCGGACGAGCAGGAGCGGCAGCGGCTGATCGAGCGGGCGAAGCAGGTCATCCCCCGGCGCGTGGCCTATTTTTCGCTTATCATGGGCCTTACGCCGACGGGGGTGCGCACGCATAACCGGCGCGAGGACGCGCTTTGGAAGCTGCTCGGCAAAAAACAGCCTGTGCTTTTCCTGGCGGCTGATGCAGTGGCCGGACGAGTGCGTGGACTATGTCGTCGTGCACGAGCTGGCGCATATCGTCCATAAAAACCACGGGCCGGAGTTTTACGCGCTGATCGAATCCGTCCTGCCGGATTACAGGCAGCGCATCAAAAAACTGAAAGGAGGATAAACATGAACATAAAATGGGATGCGGAAAAATATACCGAGGTTTTTTCCTTTGTCCATAAGTACGGGAACGACGTTCTGGAGCTGTTGGAGCTCGAGCCCGGCATGTCGGTGCTCGATTTGGGCTGTGGCAACGGCGCGCTGACCAAAAGGCTTTCCGACGCCGGGGCCGGAGCTCTCGGCCTGGACGCCTCGGCGGAGCTTCTGGCCATTGCGCGGCAGAATTATCCTGATTTGCGCTTTATCCAGGCTGATGCGACGGATTTTGCCCTTCCAGAGCCGGTGGACGCGGTTTTTTCAAACGCGGTATTCCACTGGATCGACCTGGAAAAACAGCCTGAGCTGCTGCAATGCGTACATCGCACGCTCAGACCAGGGGGACAGTTTGTATTTGAGTTCGGCGGATATGGAAACAACCGGCTGATACACGAGGCGCTCCAAAAGGGGTTTGAACGCCGCGGGCTAAAGTACAAAATGCCCTTCTATTTCCCGACGATCGGCGAGTATTCGCTTTTGCTGGAAGCCGCCGGGTTCAGGGTGACGTTCATGACGCTGTTTGACAGGCCCACACTGCTCAAAGGTCCGGACGGGCTGGCAGACTGGATACGCATGTTTGTCAGGACCCCGTTTGAGGGCATGGATGCCGGACAGGAGAAGGCCATCATCGATGAGGCCGTCGGCCTGCTCCGGTCGGAGCTGTGCCGGGACGGGACATGGTATGCCGACTATGTCCGGCTGAGAGGAAAGGCGATAAAGCCCCGCTGAAAAGCCTCTCCCCGAAGGGGCTCCCCTCTTTTTCACATTTTTCATATCCGGTACGGCGAAAGCTCCGTCTCACGCCTTATGGCCTGCCACGCGATGAGCT
>CAZSRK010000058.1:11113-13169 GCA_964609305.1 uncultured Oscillospiraceae bacterium | reverse complement strand
AACCCTTCCCCGATTGGGATTAGGTTCGGATTTCTCAAGTGTGGTGGACGATACAAGACTCGAACTTGTGACCTCCCGCACGTCAAGCGGATGCGCTACCAGCTGCGCCAATCGTCCGTATGAGGTTGTCCATAGGGAATCAACAGAAGAAAGTATATCGCACGAGGATGCCGATGTCAAGCTCTTTTTGAAAAAAGTGCAAAAAAGTACCGGCAAAAAGCGCCGGTACTTTTCACTATACGCATTTGTCTTAACGTACCCAGACCTGGCACGTTGCGGTGACGGCGCCGCAGGTGGCGGTCACATCGGCCCAGCCACTTGATACGCCGGTCACAAGCCCGGTATCATCAACAGTAAGTATACCCTCGTTGGAACTGCTCCATTCGACAGTGGCGTTTACATCAAGCGGATAGGGATTTGCGTCGAGCTGTATCTGATCCCCGGGATCCATGGAAAATTCAGAGATCTCTGAACCGAGGAAAGTCAAAGTGATGCTGGTGACATTGGGCGTCTCAGTCGGCGGCGGTGTTGTGACGGTGGCAGTCTTGACTGTTTCCGGAGTCTCAATGGGTTCGTTACTGGCTATTGAGTCATCCGGTTGCTCCTGGCGCCTTGAGAGGCTGACAGCCGTGAGCGTTATTACTGCAAGGACGATGGCCACGAGCAGCACTCCTCCGAAGATCATCTGCCATTTTGCGTTTGCGTCCGCACGGGCGCGCGCAGAAGTACCCGGCTGGGCAGAGGCAGTCGACCTTGCCGTGCGGGTGCTGGAGGATGTCTTTCTTGTACCGCAGTAGGGACATCTGCTCTTGAGCCCCGAATACTCATGATGGCATCTGCGGCATATGTTTTTTGGTATCAAGGCCATATTCGCAGGTTCCTTTCGTTTTCAAAATATTCTGCTATTCCTATCTTATAATAAGAATAGTCTTTTTTTCGCGCCAAGTCAAGAAAAAGCTCAGACGGCTCATCGACGCGCAAAAATTCAGAGGGCAAACCCGCCGTCAACTCCGATGACCTGGCCGGTTATAAAGCTGGCCCTGTCGGAGGCGAGAAAGGCCACAAGCTCCGCCACTTCCCCGGGCTGACCAAGGCGGCAGAGAGGAGTCTGTTCCGCGAGATCCGATCTGTCCCGTTCATCGAAAGCGGCGAGCATGTCCGTATCGATGACTCCCGGTGCGACACAGTTAACCCGGATATTCGATGGGCCCAGTTCTTTTGCCAGCGCCTTTGTCAGGCCGATGACAGCCGCCTTGGAGGCGGAATAGGCCGCCTCACAGGAGGCGCCGTGTACGCCCCATACGGATGAGAGAGTGATGATACAGCCGGATTTCCGTCGCACCATGCCGGGGATGGCCGCGCGGCAGCAGTTGGCGCAGCCGTCGGTGTTGACAGAGAAGAGTTTGCGCCACCCCTCATAAGTCATGTCGGTAAACAGGCCGTATCCGGCGATACCTGCACAACATACAAGGGTGTCGACCCGGCCAATCTGATCGAACATGTTTTTGACGGCTTCATTATCAGCAACATCGGCGATACGAACCTGTGCGTTGATCTCATGCGCCAGTTCCAGGGCAAGATCCGAACGGGAGAGGCAGTTTATCACGACGCGGAAACCGTCCCGCGCCAGCGCGCGGGCGCAGGCTGCGCCTATGCCGCGGGAAGCTCCTGTTATAAGTGCGGTTTTCATGATGAAAAACCTCCTTTTACAGAAGTTTAACATATTGCGCCGCAAAATAGTATACTATTTTTACGATGCAACAATTATGTCCGCAAAGCGTCTAAAAAACAAAGTGGAAACATACTTGAAGCGAGGAAATGTAAATGAAAAAGATAATTTGCCGCAAATGCGGCGCCGAGATCGACGCTTCCCTGGGCGAATGCCCGGTCTGCGGGGCGATTTACTATATAATTCCTGAGGAGCCGGAGACATCCTCTGCTGAAAATACCCGGCCTGATGCGTCAGGGGACGGATCAGGACATGTCTGGACCGTGGACGAGATAATCAGCGAGACACCCGACCAGTATGGCCAGGCGGAGCCGGATTCCTCTACAC
>CAZSRK010000058.1:0-11013 GCA_964609305.1 uncultured Oscillospiraceae bacterium | reverse complement strand
GCCCCACACAGGGCACGTCACGCCCCACACAGGGCACGTCACGCCCCACACAGGGCACGTCACGCCCCACACAGGGTGCGGCTAGACGCCCTGCGCAGAGCTCCCAACGGCCCGCACAGGAGGCTCAACGCCGCCGCGCCGCGATAGATGGAGACGCCGCCTATTACCCTGATGATAGAGGCGGACGGGATAACAGGAAAAAGTTCTTTATCGTCGGGGCAGTAGCTCTTCTGGCGGTGCTGACGGTAATAATATGTATAATGAGCGGTGTTTTCGACTTTGGTGGGGAGAACCAGTACATGCCGGATCTCATCGGCCAGACGGAGGAGAGCGCCAGGAGTATACTCGACGGCTATGACCTTAACCTGGAAGTGACTGTCGTTTACGAATCCAGCGCGGAAGCGGAAGGTACAGTCATTGACCAGAGCGTCAAAGAGGGTAAAATTCTGTCCAAAAATGATAAAATCGAACTCACAGTATCTCAGGGAGATGCTGATGAGGAAGAGACGGATGAGCCTGAAGAAACGGTGCGTGTCCCCGACCTGAAAGGAATGACCTATGACGCCGCGCGCAATCTGCTGCTCGATATGGGACTCACCATATCAAGGACGGCGGATGTCTATGACGACGATATGGCTGAGGGAGAGATTGTCAACCAGTCGCCTGAATATGGCACCGAGCTCGAGGCCGGAGGTACGGTGATCGTGACGCTGTCGCTCGGCCCGACGCCTACGGAGGAACCCGCGGGGCATACGATCAGCGTGACGGCAGGTAAGGGTGGTTCCGTCAGCCCCAGAGGACAGGTAGAGGTGGAGGACGGCGGCAGCATGACCTTCACTATAACCCCCGACGAGGGCTATGAGATACGCGAGGTCAAAGTCGATGGGACAAATGTTGGCGCCGTGAGCAGTTATACCTTTACAAATGTGACGGGGGATCACAGCATATACGCGGTGTTCCAGGTAAAGGCCGAGGAGACCCCCAGCCCGACTCCGACTCCGACTCCCACACCGACACCGACCCCAACTCCGACACCTACACCCACGACGCCCGCAGAGCCGGAAGAACCGGTTACAGAGCCTCAGGAGTGATCAGTTCCGCATGAGCCGGCCGGCCCTCCTCCAGTGTTAGAAGGGCACAGCTCGGCCTTGGTCCGCGGCCTATGGAGCCGGGGTTGAGTATGAGAATGCCGCGCTGAGTACGCAGATCCGGGACGTGGGTGTGCCCATAGAGGGCCACATCCGCGCCTGCGCACATCGCGTTGGTCAGGAAGCTGTCAAGCGACAGCTTGACTCCGTAGACATGCCCGTGGCATATGAACAGGCGGTGCCCCGAAAGCTCTATAATTTCACGCTCCGGCAGACTCCTGCCGAAGTCACAGTTGCCCCGCACGCCGATAACAGGCGTGTGGGGCGACTCTTTTTTGAGCATCTTTACGTCACAAGAGCCGTCACCCAGGTGTATTATGGTATCGGGATGTAGATTTTCGGCGCAGCGCAGCATGTGCGACGTGTAACCGTGGGAGTCGGAAAAGACCAGGATTTTCATAGGACAGTCACCTTTTATATAGTTAGTGAATAGAATGAGTCAGGAGGTAGAAAACGGTGCAAGACTTAGAGAAAATTGGGAAACAGCTTGAGAAAAGCGGTAAAGTGAACGAGCTTCGCTCATTGGCCGACTCGCCGGAAGGAAAGCGCCTTGGCAGTATGTTGGACGCCGAGAAGGTGGAGAAGGCGGCCAAAAGCGGAGACATGGAGACGCTCAGAGGGATACTAAAACAGGTTATGAGCACGGAGGACGGAAAGACGCTGGCAAAAAAGCTCAGCTCCATGCTGGAAAAATAATGTAAGGGGGTGCAGAGCGGGTGAGTGAGCTTGAGGATAAACTCAATGGTCTGCTCAGCGATCCGGACCAGTTTGGGAAGGTCGCAGAGATGGCGAAAAACCTCATGGACGACGGCTTTGGAGAAAAGCTGTCGGGATTGTTTGGAGCAAAGTCCAGGGAAGATGATGCGCCGCAGGAGGACCCGGCCGTGCCGGACGCCGCTATGCTTGCGGGGCTGGGCCGTTTTATGGCGGCGGCCAATTCCGGCAGCGACAAGACCGCTCTGCTTGAAGCGATGAAGCCATATCTGGCCGAAAAACGCCGCGGCAAGGTAGACAAGGCAATGCGGATTGCAAAGATCGCACGAATAGCGGGCGAGGCATTTGGTGAAAACGGAGGTGCGGGCGATGGCGTATAACCGATATATCGGTAACACCGGACAGGTGATACGGGTGCAGGGCACGGACCAAAGTGTACCTGCGGCGGCAGCTCCGGGAGCGCCGCGGCCCGGCGGGCTGGATAAAGTGGAAAAAAGGCCGCCGTCGCCGCTGTCAATGCTGGGCGACCTTAGCGGCCTTTTGTCTCATCTTTCGCCTGATAAACTCGAGACGGAGGATATACTGCTGCTCATCTTTTACCTGCTTTACAGGGAGAGCGGCGACAAGGATTTTCTGATAATGATGGGCGCTATGTTTCTCAGTTAGGCAACCTGAAAATACTGGCATCGTTGGTACACGGCTCTGTAAATTCATTGACCAGTGAGAAGACCTCCTGCCCGTCTTCATAGCGCGTGTAACCCGCGAGCAGTCCGTTATCGGCGGAGATGTAGTATTCGCTTTGAGCACCGTCCTCTTCGGAGACGGATACACGGATACAGAAATCTCCGCCGAACTGCTCATATCCGGCAGCGGTGATGGATTCGGGATCAAGTTCGAGGACGGAGTTATAGTCGGGCAGTCCTCCAAGCGCCTCCGCCAGAGCGGCGGAACGGTCATTGGCTACGCCGTAGAAGATGGCGCTGTCGTCGTCGGAGTACCATATCCAGTATTCGCTGCCGTCAGTGAGTATATTTTTTACGATCTCGGTACCGGTTATGATGGTGCGCGTCATGTCGCCGCGGACCCACATGCTTATCAGGGATTCGCGTTTGCCGTTGGAGGCGGTGAGCGTCGAGGTCATCTGGGCAAAGTAATCGGTGCTGTGCTCAAGCGAGGCAATAACGGCCTGTACATTATGTACAGTGACGTCCACAACGTCCGTCTCGGTGTCCTCACTGCCCGGAGATACGGAGACGTCCTGTTCCGCGGCGGGGGCCGAAGGCAGGACCACGGATGCAGTGTCGCCGTTGTCAAGCGTGAGTATCAGCACGGTTATTATTGCTGTGACGGCAAGCATGGCGAGTATAATAATTGTGAATGTGTGTTTTTTCATGGCGTGAATTCTTCCGGCGGACTGAGGCGAAGGGAGAAGCTAAACTCGATCGCATCGGCGATGCGGCGGCAGGCCATGCCGTCGCCATAGGGGTTTACGGCCCTTGCCATCTCGTCGTATTTTTCTCTGTTATCAAGAAGTTCCAGCGCAAGCCGCCGGATGTTTTCCGGTTCCGTTCCCGCCAGTGCCACGGTGCCGGCCTCGACAGCCTCGGGCCGTTCGGTCTCGCGGCGCAAGACAAGCACGGGCTTGCCCAGCGCGGGCGCCTCCTCCTGTATGCCGCCGGAGTCGGTCATGACCATGTAGCTTCGGGCCATCAGGCGATGCATGTCCATCGCGTCGAGAGGCTCGATGAGATGGATTCGCTCGTGCCCGCCGAGGAACTTTTGGGCACACTCACGCACCGCAGGGCTCAGATGTACGGGATAGATGACCTCCACCTGCGGCCTGGCGTCAACTATGCTGCGAACAGCAGTGAAGATGTTTTCCATCGGCCTGCCGTAGTTTTCCCGCCGGTGGCAGGTCATGGCGATCACCTCTCTGCCGGAAAAGTCGAAACCGGACAGAAAGCCATCGGTAAATTCACCATTGCCAACGGTATAGCGCATAGCGTCGATAACGGTGTTGCCGGTGACAAAAATGCCGGTGTTTATGCCCTCTGATCGCAGGTTTTCGGCATTTTTGACTGTGGGCGCAAAGTGCAGCGTAGCCAGCCGTGCCGTCAGGCAGCGGTTGAGCTCTTCCGGGAAAGGGGAGTAGCGGTCAAAGCTGCGCAGACCGGCCTCGACATGGCCGACCGGGATCTTCGCATAAAACGCGGCAAGCGCCGCGGAAAATGTCGTTGTGGTGTCGCCGTGGACGAGCACACAGTCGGGCTTTTCGCGCTCGAGCACGGGGCCCAACTCGCACAGGACACGTGAAGTTATGTCGGCCAGCGTCTGCGACGGGGCCATGATGTTCAGGTCATAATCGGCCCGGAGACCGAATACGCGCATCACGGAATCGAGCATCTCGCGGTGCTGCGCGGTCACACAGACAACGCTTTGTATATTTTCGCGCGTGCCAAGCTCCAGCACCAGCGGGGCCATTTTGATAGCCTCCGGTCGGGTGCCGAATACGGACAGGACTTTAATCGGCTTTGTCTGTTTCATCGGTCGGGTCCTCCGGAGACTGGTGTTCACGCTTGTCACGCTCTATCTGGCGCAGTGTGCGTGTGAGGAAAATGCCCATGATAACCGCAATGCAGAAGGCGATTATGAGCAGAAGGAATTTGATTTCGCTTCGCGTTGTGATAACAACGGCGAGCAGGCCGAGTATTGCACTGATGGAATACAGCACGGACACAGCCTGTTTCTGGGTCAGGCCCATGTCTATCAGCCTGTGGTGAAAATGCCCGCGGTCCGCGTGCATGGGGCTCTGCTTATGGATGAGACGCCTTATTATGGAAAACAGCGTGTCCATAAGCGGCAGCGCCATGGCCAGCAGCGGCACCGCGAAAGTCACGACGGCGTAGAATTTGAACATGCCGACGACGGACATGGTTGTAAGGACATAGCCCAGCAGCAGCGCGCCGGTATCGCCCATGAAGATCTTTGCGGGGTTGAAGTTATAGGGGATAAATCCCGCGCAGGCGCCGGCGAGCGCGGCGAGGATTATGGCGACGTTGCCCTCCGACACAAGCAGCGCCGTTACAAGCATCGTGGCGGAGCTGATGACTGATACGCCGCAGGCAAGGCCGTCCAGCCCGTCGATAAGATTGACGGAATTGGTGATGAATACAATCCATATAACCGTTACGGGAATGGAGAGCACGCCAAGGAAGAGGTGCTGGGTATCACTGAACAATATGGGATTCATCAGCACCCTGATGACGACCCCGTGCAGGACGGCGACAACCGCCGCGACGATCTGCAGCGCCAGTTTGACCCAGGCGTTGAGGGACACGATGTCGTCCACGGCACCGGTTGCAACGATGATGACGCAGCCGATGAGGATGCCCTGTATCTGCTTTGTGATGTCCGCAAAGAGCACGACACTTATTATAAAGCCAAAGAATATTGCAAGACCACCCATACGCGGGATGGGGTGATCGTGCACCCGCCTTGCCTCATCCGGAACGTCTATCGCGCCGACCTTCTGTGCGAAAGATTTCACGATCGGCGTCGAGGCAAAGGCGACTATAAAGGCAACACCGAGGGCTAACAATACCATTGTTATGAGTTCAGTGTCTTGAAAAATCATAAGAAAACCTCCTGTATTCAGCCCACAACAAAGCCCAGCTTTTTGTAGACTTTACGAAGCGTTTTGCCGGCGGCATAGGACGCCTCCTCCGCTCCGCGGCGGTAGACGCTCTCGAGATAGGCCCTGTCGGCGAGGATGCGCTCGGTCTCCTCGCGTATCGGGCGCAGAAGCTCGACCACGGCCTGACCGACTGCGGGTTTGAACGCGCCATAGCCGAGACCGTCAAACTCGCGCTCTATCTCCTCATAGGTCTTGCCGGTCGCAGCGGAGTATATCGTCATGAGGTTCGACACGCCGGGTTTTTCCTTTGGCGCGTAACGCACGCAGCGTTCAGTGTCGCTGTCAGTGACGGCTTTCTTAAAACAGCGCATAATGTCGTCGGGGTTTTGGAGAATATAGATACACCCGCCTGGGTCGCTGTCCGATTTGGACATTTTATTCGTGGGGCTGGTCAGGGACATGATGCGGGCTCCGACCTTGGGTATGAAAGGCTCGGGTATCTTGAAGACGTCGCCGTAGATACCGTTGAACCGCTGCGCGATGTCCCGGCAGATTTCGACATGCTGCTTCTGATCTTCGCCGACGGGCACGAGATCGGCCTGATACAGCAGGATATCCGCAGCCATAAGTGCGGGATAGGTGAACAGCCCGGCGTTAATATTGTCCGCGTTTCTGGCGGCCTTATCCTTAAACTGGGTCATACGCGAGAGCTCGCCGAACATTGTGTAGCAGTCCAGCACCCAGCCGAGCTGTGCGTGCGCTGGGACCTGGCTCTGTATGAATATCGTATTCTTTTCGGGGTCAAGGCCGCAGGCGATATAGGTGGCTATCTGTGTCAGCGTCCTGCGGCGGAGCTCCGCCGGCTTCTGGCGGACGGTGATGGTATGCATGTCGGCCATCATGTAATAGCATTTGTACTCATGCGACAGCTCTACCCAGTTCTTTATGGCGCCAAGATAGGAGCCGAGGGTCAGCTCGCCGGAGGGCTGTATGCCGCTGAGGATTATTTTACGTTCATCCATTATTTAAGGTACTCCCTTACACATTTTCCAAGGATCTCACAGCCGGTGTCTATCTGCTCGGGCGTGGGCATGGAGAAGTTGAGGCGGAAACCGGGGTTGCCGTCCCACTCCGCGGGATCGAACGCGTTTCCGGGCACGCAGGCTACCTTCTGCGCGGAGGAAAGCGCGCACAGCTCCTTGCCGGAATAACCCTCCGGCAGGGTGCACCAGATGAACAGGCCGCCCTTGGGATGCGTGAAGGACACGCGCTTATCAAGGTGCTTTTCAAGTCCGGCGAGCATTCTGTCGCGAAGCTGCCTGTAAAGGCGGCAGTTTTCCTGAATATGCGCGTCAAAGTCATACTCGGTCATATACCGGGCGATGAGCATCTGCGGATATACGGGCGTGTGCACGTCATCGCACTGCTTTGCGACCGTCAGCTTTCCCATAAGCTCCCTGTCAAGAATGAGGAAACCCACGCGCAGGCCGGGGGAGACGACCTTGGAAAAAGAGCCGCAGAAGATGACGTGCCCGGTTGTGTCAAGGCTCTTGATGCAGGGGACGGCTTCGCCCTCATAGCGCAGCTCAAAATACGGGCTGTCCTCAAGGATGAGCACGTCGTACTTGACGGCCAGCTCGTACATGCGCTGACGGCGTTCCAGACTCATCGTCGTGCCGGTCGGGTTCTGGTATGTGGGTATCGTATATATCAGTTTTACGTTTTTCTCTGTCTGAAGGGCCTTTTCAAGCGCGTCCATATCCATGCCCTCGTCGTCGACGGGCACGCCCACGAGCTTCTGGCGGTAGGAGCGGATATCGTTGAGCGCGCCGACAAAGCTCGGGTTCTCGCAGATGACGGTATCGCCCTCATTGGTGAAGGTCTTGAGCGCAAGGTCAATGGCCTGCTGTCCACCGGTGACTATCATGATATCGTCCCGGTCACTGCCAACTGAATATTTCGTTCTCATGCGCGAGAGAGTGGCCTCTCGCAGCGGGGCATAGCCCTCGGAGATGCCGTATTGAAGAAAGGCCGCGGGATTTTCCGCGTACATTTTGGCTGAGATTTCCTCCAGCTCCTTTGCCGGGAAGGTAAGCTCGTTTGGGTTGCCGCCGGCGAAGGAGATGACCCCGGGCTGGCCGAGGACCTTGAAAATCTCCCTGACCGCGGAGGGGTTCATGTTCTTCATTCTGTCGGATATCCTGTTTATCATTATCATGTGCACCTCTTATCTGTAAGTGTTATTATTTGTCTTTTGAATAAGTATTTTATCACGTTAAGCGGGACTTGACAATAGACGTTCCATCAAATACTATATATAATTGTTACAATTGATTTCACAAAAAAATTTACCGCCGATTTACAGGAGGAAGTGGCAGATGTCGCTGGATATGAAGTTTTTTGAGGATATGGAGGCGCGTATCCCGCATGACGGTGTCAGGACGCGCTTTGCGCCCAGTCCGACGGGATATATGCATGTGGGGAATTTGCGTACCGCGCTTTACACATGGCTGATCGCGCGCAGGAATGCAGGTAAATTCATCCTGCGCATTGAGGACACGGATCAGGGGCGTCTGGTCGAAGGTGCGGTCGAGACAATATATAAGACACTGCGTGAATGTGGGCTTGACCACGACGAGGGACCGGATATCGGCGGCCCTGTCGGGCCCTATATCCAGACGCAGCGACGCGATATATATGCCGGATACGCCGAGCTGCTCATAGAGCGCGGGCACGCATACCGCTGCTTCTGCGAGAAGGCGGAGGAGTCCGGCGAGGATAATTTTGAAAGGCACGAAGACCCCTGCCGTGATTTGCCGCGGGAGGAGTCTGATGCGCGCGCCGCCGCAGGCGAGCCCTTTGTCGTGAGGCAGAGAATCCCGCATGAGGGCACGACAACTTTCCACGACGAGATTTTCGGCGATATAACTGTCCCAAACGACAGCCTGGACGACCAGGTGCTCATTAAACGCGACGGACTGCCGACGTACAACTTCGCAAACGTTGTCGACGACCATCTGATGGGGATAACCCATGTCGTGCGCGGCACAGAGTATCTTTCCTCCGCCCCAAAATATAACCTGCTTTACGAGGGGCTCGACTGGCAGGTGCCCTGTTATATACACTGTTCGCCTGTCATGCGCGACGCGCACAACAAGATGTCCAAACGCCACGGCGACCCATCATATGAGGACCTGATAGCCGACGGATATCTCACCGGCGCGGTCGTAAACTATGTCGCGCTGCTGGGATGGAGTCCTGGCGGGGAGCGGGAGATATTCTCACTTTCGGAGCTTGCGGAAATTTTTGATATTTCCGGCATCTCAAAGTCCCCGGCGATTTTCGACATCGATAAGCTAACATATTTTAACAGCGAGTATATACGCGCAATGGAGCCGGCAGAATTCGCCTCCTGCGCGCAGCCGTATATCCGAAGCGCAGTCAAAAACCCGGCATATGACGCCTCCGCCATCGCCGCGCTTTTGCAGCAGCGATGCGAAAAGCTCTCCGATATCCCTGAAAAACTCGACTTTTTTGACGAGCTGCCGCAGTATGATGCGCAGCTGTTCGTGCATAAGAAGTCCAAATCCACTCTTGAGAGCGCGAAGAGCATGCTCGAAAATGTCGTGGCTGCCCTCGGCGCGCTGGAGCAGTGGGGCACGGACGAGATACGCGGCGCGTTGACAGGTATCGCGGAGCTGACCGGCGCCAAAAACGCGACCGTTATGTGGCCTGTGCGCATCGCGGTCAGCGGAAGGGCAGTGACGCCCGGCGGAGCGGTAGAGCTTTGCCAGATACTGGGGCGCGAGGAATGCCTGCGCAGGCTTCGCATTGGACTTGAAAAGCTGAAATAAATTCCAGACGAAATAACACCTTTTTTGAGAAAGCTAGTCCCAAAAGAGGTGTTATTTTCTTGGAGAAAAACTGTGATTTTTACGATCTCGCTGCTGCTTATCTCGCTGGTGGCGCTGGGCGTTTTTGCATACAGCTCATACAAGCGCGCCGAGGTGCTTGAGAACGCAGCGGCGATGAACTACCAGCATGCGTTTTCGGAACTGCGCACAGGACTGTCCGAGATGGACACTGCTCTGCAAAAAAGTATCTATGCAAGAGGTGCGGAGATGGAAAGCGCGGTGTGCGCGGAGATATTCAGCAAGGCTATGACGGCGCAAATGGCGCTGGGCGTGCTGCCATTCTCAACGCAGGAGCTGGAGCGCACCGCGGGTTTTATCAGCCGGGTGGGCGATTACTGCTTTGCAATGGCGCAGCAGGCTGCCGACGGTGGACTGACTGACGAGCAGCGCGACAATCTGCGCGCGCTCTCCGATACGGCCACGATACTGTCCCAGAATATCTCACAGATGCAGACGGATATGTCCGATGGCATTATGATGATGGACGAACTCGTGCGGTCGGAAAAGCGGTTGGATGAGCTTGAGGACTCGCAGCTTCCGCAGACGCTCAGCGAGGGCATGAAGCAGATAGAAAGCGAATTCCCGGAGACCCCGTCCCTCATATACGGCGGCCCGTTCTCGGAACATCTGGAGGAACAGAGCCCGAAGATGCTTGAGAACAAGGACACGATCACGCAGACGGAGGGACGCAGGATAGCCGCGCAGTTCCTCGGAGCATCTGAGGGACGTGTATATCCCAACGGAGCCTGTGAGGGCAAGATGCCCGCGTGGTATTATTCAGCGCGCGTGCAGAATAACGAGTTTACCATAGCCGTCAGCAAACAGGGCGGGCAGGTAATCGGCTTTGTCGGCTCGCGGGAACCCCAGGATGGAGACCTCTCGACACAGGAGTGCGTTGAAGCGGCGCGCAGCTTCCTCGAACACAGGGGCTTCACTGACATGACAGAGAGCTATTTTGTAAGACAGGGCAATATCGTGACAGTGAACTTTGCCAGCACACAGGATGGGGTCATCTGCTATCCGGATCTGATAAAAGTCGGCGTTGCCGTTGATACGGGTGGTGTGTGTCTCTATGAGGCTCGGGGATATCTCAACTGCCACTATGAGCGCGATCTGCCAGAGGCGTCCGTAAGCCAGGAACAGGCACTTGAAATGGTCGCGCCCGAGCTTGAGGTGCTCAGCTCGAAGCTCACGCTTATTCCTACCAACTCCGAGGAGAAGCTGTGCTATGAGTTTGTCTGTAAAACGCAGGATGAGCGGGAGTATATAGTGTATGTGGATGCAGTCAGCGGCGAGCAGGAAAAGATACTGATTCTGCTTGAGGACGAGAACGGTTCACTGACTATATGAGCTGTGCGGGGAGTCCGGCGAAAGCCGGCTCCCCGCTGGATTTTTTGACCGTTTTCGGAGAAATTGTATTGACAACCGGGGGGCTTAGGTGATATTATTATCTGGCATCGAAATCTGCACGAGTGGTGGAATTGGCAGACTCGCTAGATTCAGGTTCTAGTGCTCACTCCGGGCGTGCGGGTTCAAGTCCCGCCTCGTGCACCAAACCCATATAATCCGAACCCGTTTCCGATAGGTGAAGGGTTCGGATTAT
>CAZSRK010000057.1:0-14128 GCA_964609305.1 uncultured Oscillospiraceae bacterium | reverse complement strand
AGTTCTAGGGTTTTTTGTAAAGCTACCAACCAAATTTGAACTGTGAGTCTCATCCTCAATAGTAAAGGTGTCCAGGAGGTTAAACTCCTGGAACACAAAGCCCAGGTTGTCGCGGCGGAAGGCGGCCATCTCGCTGTCCCTGATACTGGTTATCTGCTTGCCGTCAAGCAGTATCTCACCTTCTGTGGGCTTATCCAGCGCCGCTATCATGTTCAGCAGCGTCGTCTTGCCGGAGCCTGACTCGCCCATGATGGCGACATACTCGCCCTCCTCGACGCTGAAATTGACGTTGCGAAGCGCCTCTACGCGGGACGCGCCCAGGCGGGTGGTATATACCTTTTTAAGTCCTTTGACTTCCAGAATGCTCATTTGTCAATTCACCTTCCTCTTTCACTGTGGCCATTGTAGCAGATTATCTTATTTTTTTACCATCGATATGCCTTGCATTTTTCATAATAAATCTTACATTTTTGTAAGTTCGTCTTAAGAAATTGCTCCAGCTAATCAACTCACCGGGCCCCCGACAGGGCAAAATGCAAAAATACATTTTTCGGCTCAGCACCGGTACGACGGACGCCTTTCCGGTATGTGCAGAAAGTAAAATAGTCATTGCAATTACAGCGAAAACATGATATAAGTAATTATAGTCATTTTCGTATACTAATTTTTTGAACACTTTATGCATTTTGCAGAAAGGAGCGCCTATGAAAGTAGAAAAATACACCGCCGAGGAATTGGTGACGCGTTGGGAAGACCGCCGCGACATCAAGAACCTGATGGGCAAATACGTCGTCAGCTTCCTCATCAAGGAGGAGACCAAGATCTTCGACAGCTTCTGGAGCAAGCGGGAGGACATCTGCTACGGCGTGAACGAGGGCTGGTATTCCGGCAGGGACGCCATACGCGGCTATTACGAAGCACTGGACGCCAAGACCGTCGCCGTGCGCGACAAACTGATGGAGCTCTTCCCCGAACAGGTCAAGGGCAAGACCCGCGACGAGCTCTACGGTATCGGCATTTTTGAGCCGCGCAGCATCACAAACTCCGTTATCGAAATAGCCGACGACGGAGAGACCGCCAAGGGCATGTGGCACTGCTTCGGCTATGTCACCGATATTGACGAGCACGGCCCCATCTCCAACTGGGTCTTTGCCACCTTCTGCGTGGACTTCGTCCGCGAGGACGAGGAGTGGAAGCTCTGGCACATGATGTACCTTGAGGACATCAACAACCCCTCCGGCTTTGACTGGTCCAGCAGGGAATACCCCTGCCCGGAGCTTCCGGAGTTTGAGTCTCTCAAATCTGTCAGGCCGCCGCAGCCGAACGTGCCCACGGTCCTGCGCGAGAGATACAGCGTCAACCGTCCGTACACCAGGATGCCGAGGCTGCCTGAGCCGTATACCAGCTTCAAGGACACCTTCAGCTACGGAATTTGAGAGGAGGGCAAATCATGGCAAAGAAGAAAAAGTCAGTTAACCCCGCGTTCACGCTCGAAGAGCGCATACAGCGCGTCTGGGAAGTTGAGAATATAAAGGATCTGATGAGCCGCCGCAGCTTTTACATAGCCAACAACGACAGGCGCGGCGAACTCAACGACTTCTGGGTAGCCGAGCCGGAGCACCGCGAGACCGCGTCCTACGGCTCCAACTGGGGCTATTATGTCGGAATGGATTCGATCAGCAACTACTATGTCGTAAAGCATACCGAGCGGCTGACTCAGGCGCTGTCGGAATACTGCGCCGCACATCCCGAGGTCGATAACAACGAGAAAAATCTTGGTTACGGCTGCATGATATCCCGTCCGCTCAACACCCCGCTGGTCGTCCTCTCCGGCGACGGACAGACCGCCAAGGGCATCTGGTACAGCATCAGCCAGGAGTCCATCGCCCGCGGCGGGAAAACCGCCGACTGCCGCTGGTTCAACGGCAAGATAGCCGCCGATTTCGTCAAGGAAAACGGCGAGTGGAAGATCTGGCACCTTGTGGACTCGAACGACTTTTCCGTCGCTCCCGGCGGCAGCGTCAACGAGATCCCGACCCGTCTGGCGCCCGAGGATAACCCCGCGTATCTCGAATTCGGCAAGCCCGATATCGAGATGCTCACTCACAACGGAATGCTCAACTGGAGCGATGACTATCCTTTCCTGCCGCAGGAGTATTTCCGCTTTTCCGACGACATCAGCTATGGCCCCGAAGGCCATCCGGACTACGAAGATTAAGGGGGTATACGGAATATGAACATGAAGCATCTGACCCTTGAACAGCGTGTCCAGCGCGCCGAGGGCGGCCTTGCCGCCGAGAGCCTGCACGCAAGACACTCCTATCTCCACGGCGGCACCCGCTGCAAGGAGGAGTGGGACGTGATATGGTCCCGTGCGGACGATATATCCTGGGCGCACGGTTTTGGCCGCATGCGCGGCTTTGAAGAGGTATGGTACAACAGCGTCACGACCTATAACTGGCGCGGCATCGCAAACTACGGCAATATCTTTGATCTTGTACCCGAGGCCTCTTATCTGACTGACTTCCGCTCGCTGAGCGAGGTCGCTTTCCACACGCTCGCGACCGATATAATAGAGGTCGCGGAGGACGGACAGACCGCGCGCGGCTTCTTCCTGACCCCCGGCGTGCTGTTCTGTGCGCCGAACGCTAATGGCAAATACTGGGGAAGCTCACTTTGGGAGCGATACGGCTCCGACTTCCGTTTTGAAGATGGCGAGTGGCGCTATATCCATGAACAGGTCTGCCCCGATGTCGGCGGCGACTTTGACTGCTCGAACATCGGTATGGACGAGTATAAATATGCAAAGGATCCCTCCCTGCGCCCGAGGATGGGCCCGCCTCCTGCGGACGAAGCGGAGGAGGCCAAGAAGGGCGAGGTCAGCCGCGATGATGACGACCTTCCGGATATTCGCGGCATGCTGCGCCTGACCGACCCCGGCCCGCTGCACAACGATTATACCCTGTTCCAGACTGTGCAGAACACGGTGCCCTGGCCGGTGCCTTACAAGACCATGGATAATGATAACACCTATACCAAGCAGCCCGAATAAAAAGAGAGGAAACGCAATGTACAGAACAAAAACCATATCCGGGTCGTTCCCTGTCGAAGAAACCTGCTGTTTTGAAGAGCTTGTCATTGAGGAGGGCGCGGCGCTGTCCGCGCCCGAGGGAAAGAACCTGACCCTCTCGGTAAACGGGCTTTCGTGCGAGATTGTCCCCGGGACCTACAAGGGAGAGGTCGTCCTGTCCGTCTCTGAGCAATTTATCCTTCCGCCGGAGAATCCTTTCATGCGCGGCCAGGAGCACGCTTTCCGTCCGGTAATCTGCATAGAAAACGGCAGTATTTCCGATGAGAAAGGCATCCCCGCACTCGTCAGAGGCGGTAAGGTCACCCCCCGCCGCATCGACAGTGTCGGCATCTGCGGCACGGATGAGGAGCTTACCGGCATCATCATCGCCGGCGACAGCGAAGTCGTCATCAACGGGCTCGACGTTATGTTCGAGGGAGACAACTGCGGCGCCATGATTAACGATTTCATCGGAGTCGGCGCCGGCGTCGCGGCGTATGACTATTCCAAGGTCACGATAAACGACAGCCGCATACGTATGAACAGTGTCACTCGCTGCACAATACACGCCGGCGGCCACAGCGATGTCACCGTCAACAACTGTGAGCTGTACAACGAGAGCCCCGCAACCACCAGAATGGACCCCAACTGGTGCATCGGCCTGCGCGGCACCAACCGCGCGACACAGCTTTGTGAATACGCGACGGTGCATTACAATGACTGCGTCATAAAGTCAAACGGCTGGGGCGTTATGTCCATAGACGGCAACATTGACAATAGGATGTACCTGAAAAACTGCCGCATGGAGCTGTCCGGTGCGCGTGCCCGCGGTTACGGTGCTTTCGCCATCGGCGTTGCGTATGTCAGCCTCGACCACTGCGACTGTCCCGTCAACGGCTACAGCGTACTGATGCACACTGAGCGGGATGACGACGGCCGCCGCGGATATGTTGAATATGTCAACGGCACCGAGGTCACCGGCAATCTGCATGGGATGCTTGTTTTTGGCGACGACTGTGGCATCGTTCGCATCGCCGATTCCACCTTCGACGTTGAGAAAGAGGTGTTCCTGCTCAAGGGATCCGCAACGAAATATGACATTGAAAACAGCTGGCTCCACTCCGACAAGGGCGTTATCTTCGCCGTTATCGACAACGACGACCCCGGTATGGGCAGGCTCAATTACAAGATTCCCTTTGAACCGGACGTCTATGTCGAAGGGCGTGATCTGACCGCCGTCAATGAGTTTGACGACGTAATCATAAACCTCAGCAATATGGAGTCTGAGGGCGACTTCCTCAACTCCAGCACCAATCTCTGCGCCTACAAGCTCGGCGATGCTGACAGCCGCGCTCCCGGGAAAATAAACGGGGAAATATCGCGCGCGGATACAGACGATCTCCGCGGCCCGAAGAACATGCTCGTCTCGCTCTCCGCAGCCAAGGTCACGGGCCGCATAAGCTCCGCCACGCAGGCTTACAGAGAGGGGCTGACGGTCATCGATTCCAGCCTTCGCGAGGAGCTCGGAAACGTGACTCAGACACCGGCGCCCGCCGTCAACAACGGCGTTATTGTAACTCTGGACGCTTCTTCCGAGTGGATAGTTGCCGGCACCAGCTATCTGACCAGGCTGGAGCTTGCCGAAGGCGCTTTCATCGGCGCGCCCGAGGGGCTTTGCCTTTCCATGAGCGTCGACGGCGTTCCCACTGAGCTTTCTGCCGGATTCTACACCGGAAAGATCGTCCTCGAAGTCAAATAGAAAGATTTTCTGCATAGAAAAAAGCCTGAGCCATTGGCTCAGGCTTTTTTGCCGCAAAGCGGGCTGCCGGCCCTTTTACGGGAGTTTACGCATAGCACCCGGTGGCACCATTTTACTCGGTACGGAAATTTTCCAGATCCCTTCTATCTCCTGAGCGCTCTCCGCGTGTCAGTTCCGCCAGGACTATTATACCAATCAGCGCCAGAACCAGCGCCGTCGCACCAGGGATACGGTCAAATATCTGAAAATCCTTCGTCCCGCGTATGATGATGCGCTCTCTGCCGAGGCTCTCGTCCACCTCGGGTACGCCGGCGGCAATGTAGCCGGCGAAGGCCTCCCGCAGGCTTATCCCAAGGGGCTCATACGCGGCAGCAGGCATATCATATCCGCCGGAGAGCATGTGCTCCGTTGCAGCGAGCGTGAGGAGCATCGCGTCATCCTCAAGCTCCAGCTCTGTCCCGTCAAGCCTTATGCTCTGTACCCGCTCCCCCGGAAGGCAGGACATGTCATAGGTGAAGGTAAAGCCAGAAATCTGTGGATACGCCCCATTTGAGGACTTTTCGTGGTCTATGCGCTCACTCTCGTCCACGACAACATGGCTGACCGCTGCCTCAAGTATCTCCCGTAGCTGCCGCGGTGTGACCTGCGCGAGGGCAAGGGCGCGCTCAGCCGGAAATGCGGAACATATCTGCGCCCAGGTGACGTCACCGCCGCGCAGATTAGAGCCGAGGTCGCCGCCGTTGACTATCGCGATATCGCTGCCGGCCACAAGGCGTACGGCGTCCGCCGCGGCCCTGCCAAGCTGTGACTCCGTCGTTGTCGAATCCCTCATATCCTCCAGAGTGTCGCCCTGTGTCGCAAAGAGGTTTGCCGGCAGGCTGCCGACGACCTCCTGCGCCCCGCAGCAGAGCGCAGGTGCGCACAGCAGCGCGCAGAAAAGCATGACAAGGCAGACCGCTGCAAGTTTAGATCTCATTTATCTCCCTCACATTATGGCATGCAACGAAATGTCCCGGCTCCACCTGCTGGTATTCGGGCGATGCCTCGCGGCATTGGGCGGTACAGTAGTCGCAGCGGGAGGCAAAACGGCACCCGGGTTTCGGGTTGACGGGCGAGGATATCTCACCCCTGAGCAGGATGCGCTGCCTGTTGTAATTGAGCTTCGGCACCGGTATAGCGGTGAGCAGGCCCCTGGTATAGGGGTATAGGGGTATAGGGGTGCAGCGGTCTGCGGAACAGTTCCCTGGCCGGGGCTTTTTCGACCATCGTGCCCACATACATGACGAGGATATCGTCCGATATATGTTTTACAACGGACATGTCATGCGTTATAAATATGTAGGTCAGTCCCATCATATCCTGAAGATCCATAAGAAGGTTCAGTATCTGCGCCTGTATGGACACGTCCAGTGCTGAGACCGGCTCATCACAGACAATGAATTTAGGATCCAGGGACAGCGCCCGCGCGACGCCGATGCGCTGGCGGCGGCCGCCATCCATCTCGTGCGGATAGGAGTAGGCGAACCGCTGGACAAGGCCGACCGTATCCATCAATTCGCGCACCCTCTTTTCCAGGTCGGCCTTGTGCTTATATATATGATAGGTCTTGAGTGGGTCGGCTATCAGATCAAAAACGCACATGCGCGGGTTCAGCGAAGAAAAGGGATCCTGGAATATGAGCTGCATGTTTTTTTGCAGTTCGCGCCTGCGCCAGCCCTTATAATTTGTGATGTCTGTGCTGTCGAATTCAATCGTGCCTCCGGTCGGCTCGATCAGTCCCAGCACGACGCGGCCAAGTGTGGACTTCCCACAGCCGGACTCCCCGACGACGCCCAGAGTCTTTCCTTCATCGATGGTAAAGTTGACTCCGTCGACCGCGTGAAGTTCGCCCGCGTTGGTTTTGAAATATTTTTTCAGGTCGGTCACTTTAAGAAGCTCAGCCATTGGTTAACTCCTCTCCTGCAGCCAGGTGGCACCTGACAAAGTGCCCCGGCTCCGTCTCGATATTGCCCGGCGCCGTTTGCGAACAGGCTGGTACCGCATCGGGACAGCGCGGATGGAACCTGCAGCCGGAGGGAAGGTCGGACGGATCCGGCATCAGCCCCGCAACGGGGCTTAGCCTGTCGACATCCTCGTCCAGGCTGGGTATCGCGCCGAACAGGCCGGTCGTATACGGATGGTGCTTCTCCCCTTCAAATATATGCTCTACCCGGCCGTATTCGACGATCTCGCCGGCATACATGATAGCCACCGTGTTGCAGCACTCGGCTACTATACCAAGATCATGCGTTATCATCAATACCGACGAGCCGGATTTTTTCTTCAGCTCGTTTATCATATCCAGCACCTGTGCCTGTATCGTGACGTCGAGCGCGGTTGTCGGCTCGTCAGCGATAAGAAGGCTCGGCGAGCAGGCCAGCGCCATCGCTATAACGACTCGCTGCTTCATCCCGCCGGAGAACTGGTGCGGATAGTCCGAGGCTCGGTCGCCGGGGATGCCGACAAGCTCGAGCATATCGACGCTGCGCTTTGCGGCCTCCGCCTTGCTGCACTCGCCGTGCAGATAGATAACCTCCGATATCTGGTCTCCGACACGCATGATCGGGTTAAGCGAGGTCATAGGGTCCTGGAATATCATGGACACCTCGTTGCCTCGCATTTTGCGTAGCTGCGCATCGCTCATCTCCATTATCTCCCGTCCGTTGAGGGTGATACTGCCGGAGATTATCTTTCCCGGCGGGTCAGGTATGAGGCGCATAATGCCCAGCGCCGTCGTGGTTTTCCCCGCTCCCGTCTCTCCGACGAGCCCCAGTGTGTCCCCCTTTTCGATGGACAGCGACACACCGTTGACGGCCTCCATCGTATTGTCACGGGTTATGTAATGGATTACCAGGTCCTTAATTTCCAAGAGCGCCATAGCTTATCCTCCCTCCCTACTGCTTCAGCTTTGGATCCAGCGCGTCGCGCAGCCCGTCGCCAAGCACGTTGAAACCGAACATCGTAAGCATTATCGCAGCGCCGGGGAATATGACCAGAGGCCAGAAATCGCGGACATATTCCCTTCCGCTCGAGAGTATCGAGCCCCATTCCGGCGTGGGCGGCTGTACGCCCAGGCCGACAAAGCTCAGGCCCGATATCTGCATTATGCAGCCGCCGATGCGCAGCGTTGTGTCGACGATAAGCGGGGCAAGCGTGTTTGGCAGGATATGCTTCATTATTATCCGCAGGTCGGTCGAACCCGTCGCGCGGGCCGCTTCGACATACTCCTGCTCCCTTATGGTCAGCACCGTGGCCCTGAGTATACGCGCAGAGCTCGGTATATTGCCTATCGAGACGGCGAGGGCCGTGTTCATCGTGCCGGTGCCGAACGCGGCGGAGACCGCGACGGCCAGCAGCAGCCCGGATATCGCCATGAGTATGTCCAGAAGGCGCATGACGATCACCTCGTATATCCCGCCGAAATATCCCGCCGTCGCGCCCAGGGCGCCGCCGACAACCAGCGCCAGGACTACCGCGATCAGCGCAACAAGCAGGGATATCTGTCCCCCGACGAGGATGCGGGAAAACAGGTCGCGGCCATAGTTGTCCGTGCCCATAATATACTCTGCATTGGGCATCTGGAATTTATTCGTCAGATCCTGCGCACTGTAATCGTATGGCGCGATCACCTTCGCAAACAGTGTTATGAAGATCAGCACGACGACGATGACAAGTCCAACTACCGCCAGCTTATCGCGCATCAGGCGGCGCATGACGTCTCTCCACTGGCTGTGCCGTCGGTTCGTCATCTTTTCAAGTTTTTCGATATGCTCCTGCTTCTGCTTTTTGGTTATCGTCATTTATACGGCCGCCTCCTCTCCCGACGGCAGCTCCTCCCCGGGCTCTTTCTTCTTTTTCTTTCCGGAGGTGTACTGCGCTTTGATGCGCGGGTCTATATAGGCATAGGCCACGTCCACAACCAGGTTCATTATCGAAACGACGACGGAGATGAGCAGGACCGACGCGTTTATGGCCGGATAGTCGCGGCTGTTTATCGCCGTCATCATGTAAAGGCCAAGTCCCGGTATGTTGAATATCGTCTCGATGATGACTGATCCTCCCATTATCATGCCGATCTGCATACCGACAACCGTGACAACGGGAATGAGCGCGTTTTTGAGCGCGTGCCGCCGGATTATGACGCTCTCCTTCAGCCCCTTTGCACGGGCTGTGCGGATATAGTCCGCGCGTATGACCTCCAGCATGCTTGAGCGGGCCATACGCGTAATTATAGCAAGGCCGCCGAGCCCCTGAGTCAGGACCGGCAGGATCCAATGCTTCCATGTCGAAAGCCCGGTCGCTGGAAGCCAGTGCAGCTTCAGCGAGAACAGGATTATCGCAACAAGGCCGAGCCAAAAGTTCGGCATCGAGGCAAAGAACATTGAAAAAACAGTGGTGATATAGTCGAAAATACTGTACTGTTTCGTCGCAGAAATCAGGCCGAAAAGTATCCCGACAATGACGGTGAATGCCGTGCTCAGCAGCCCCAGCTTCAGCGTCGTCGGTATTCGCGTTACGATCTCGCTTCCGACCTCCTTACCGCTGCGGTACGACTCTCCGAATTCGAATTTGGTCACTATGTCCCGGACATAGTTAAAATAACGCGTTAAAAACGGCTGATTGAGTCCCATATCCTCAATCATCGCGTTGTATGCCTCTTCGGTATAGTTGGTCCCCAACAGCGCGATGGCGGGGTCCCCCGGGGTTATGTACATCAGCGTGAACACCACGAGCAGGACGCCCAGTAACACCGGTATTATCCATAGAAGGCGTTTGATAACAAATCTTGCCAAGGCCAGGTCCTCCTTATTGCCCGACATGCACCCCCGTCATGAGACGGGAGTGCATTGTCTGAATCTGATGTCTGATTTTATCGTTTCGGCTGTCAATGCTCCTTTCCAATCAGGGACATCTCCTCATATCCGACACAGGTTATGTATTTCAGGTTCGGATTCATCTGATAGCTCTGGAACGATACGTCGGAGATGACGTCCGTGCGATAACCCGTGGCCTTCTTGGAGATGATGCCGGGGATGACAAGGCAGGTCTCATAGGCATACTCCTGAAGCTCATAGAAATACTCTTTGCGCTCCTCCGGGTCGACGGTAGACATCGCCGCATCCGCCAGCTCGTTGAACCTCTCGTCGTCGACCTGGGCTGTCGGGAAGCCGTTCGGGGTCGACAGCATCAGGGATTGAAGATGCATATATGGGTCGCCGGCGCAGGACTCTCCGACGAGCATGGTGTCGGGCAGATGATCCTCAAGCCCCAGCCAGTAAGGGATAGTAGAAGCCATCTCATACATCTCGATTTCATAGGTGATGCCTATCTGGCCAAGGTAATACTGTATACTCTCGGCAACGGTGTCCTGGCCAAGCTGAGGCGAACCAATGATGTTAAAATGTATCTCACCATCCTGGTATCCCGCCTCCTCAAGAAGCTGTTTTGCGTATTCGGGGTCGTACTCGTACATCTTGACGTCCGGATTGTAATACTCCGAATTGGGTGCCAGAAGCGACTGAGGCTGCTCGTACAGATGTCCAAAGCTCGACTCGCCGACGGCCTGCCAGTCAACGCCATGGGCAATGGCAAGTCTGACGTTTTTGTCAGAGAGGAATTCATTGCTCGTATCCATGCAAAAAGTGTCATAGGACCCGCCAAGCGCCGCCTCGACTGCGACTACGTCGCTGCCCTCGCTGTATACACGCTCAAAGTCGGTACTTGAGATATTAAGCGCCAGGTCTATAACGCCGTTTTCAAGATCCATGAACATCGTAGACGCGTCCGCATAGTTGGTGAACACATAGCTTTCAACAGGGCTCTGGAAATCGTTCCAGGTTTCGTCCTTGATGGTGAGCGTACAGCTTACATCGGCCACATAGCTCTCGACCTGATATGGACCGGATCCGTTGGGCGCAGAGGACCATATTTCGGTGTCATAGCCGTTGGCCTCGACCCACGCCTTGCAAACGATAGGTGTAAACACGTTAAACGGCCCGGGCCCGTATGGATACAGGGTTTTGAGGGTTATGGTCAAACCGTCGTCGGAGACCGTTGAGTTTTCAAAATCTATGTATGTATACTGCCCGCTGAACGGGGATTGGCGGTCATTATACCAGCTCATGGAGAACAGCACGTCCTCGCCTGTCATCTGGCTGCCGTCAGTGAACATGATACCGTCCTTGAGCTGCATTATGAAAGTGGTGTCGTCCTCGTAATACCACTCCTCAAGTACGTCTGAAAACAGCTCGTTTGTGTCTCCGTCCCTTTCAAAGAGATAATCGTAAACAAGGTGCATAGTCTCGTGAGGGTTAAATTTGCCGGTTGCAGAGGTAGGATCGAACCCGCCCGGCAGGGCATTCGGCGTTCCGACCCGGATGGTGAGTTCGTCGCCTTCCGCTTCCTGACCGCCTCCGCCGCAGGCGGCACATGAGAGCGAGAAAATCAGTGCTAGGAACAGTGCCAGCAGTTTTCCGATTCTTTTCATCTTGCTTCTCCTTTCTCATTTGCTGTTTTATTCCCGTACTGATATTAGTATAAATGTCCAAGTGTTGAGTGTATATACTCAAAATAATTGTCACAATTCAACCAAAACGCTTATACGGTGGAAGGGTTTCTCCTTCCGCCGTATAAGCGTTTATCAATAATTTATATATTCTGTTCTCTCTCCGGCGGTTATTATCTCGTCAAGTATCTGCTGCGCCCGGTCGAGCAGCTTGTGCATCAGGGCCTTGACATTCTCGTCGTTTTCTCTTCCCCGGCAGCAGCACAGACGCAGCTCCATTATGTCACCGGTCGGGAAGATGTCGAACACGGGGCACACGGACAGCCGGTTTGACACGTCGCAGAGCGATATCCCCCGCTCGAGCAGGAGCTCCGACTCGACGTCATCCAGCGACGGCATGACCCTGATATTCTCCGGGCGCAGCGCAAGATGCTCAAAGCGGGAACAAAACAGCCTGTTGGCGTCCATCTCACCCAGACCGGACAACGTGCCCTCGACGACAAGCACCGGCTGGTCCATAAAATCAGCGGCGCTTTTTGCGCCAAGCCGGTGAGTGAGTGTCCTTGGCGCAACCAGGACCATTGGGAAGCTGATAAACCGCCTTGACACGATCCTGTTATCCTCGGACCCGTGACGGTCGAGCAGCGCGATCTCCAGCCTGTTTTGCAGAAGCTCACTCCTCATGAGCTCAGGGTCATAGCAGCGGCAGACGGACCGCGCGCCCGGAAGTTCCACCAGAGTCCGGGTAAATGATTCAGATAGGAACATTTCCGGATATGATCCGACGCGCACCGTCAGGTCATCCGGTGACTGCGCGCGCCAAGCGCTGTCCATCGTCCAGATGAACTGCTGATCGTCGGCTATCAGGAACTTCATGTATTCCTGTCCCTGCTCTGTCAGCACAGGCTTGCCCAGCCGGTCCTCAAACAGAGCAAAGTCGACCTCCTGCTCGAGCTTTTTGATATTCTTGCTGACAGCCTGGGGCGTTATGCCCAGTTTGCGCGAGGCGTTATAAAACGAGCGGCTGCGCGCGGAAAACAGAAAGCTTGCTATAAGCGCGTCTGTCAAGTGATCGCCTCCTTTGTCTCATAGGCCGCCTTGAGCAGTTCCAGAAGCTTTTCCGTGCTCTTATCCGCCTCCTGCCGGCGGTACACCAGCGAGGATTCCCAGCCTGTGCCCCGCTTTGCAAAAAACGGGCTGATCGCACACTGATCGAAGCTGTTTATAAGCATCAGCCCGTTTCCGAGCTACACCTCGCTCAGAGCGGTAGCGGTATTGCGCAATACCTTTACACGCGGCGGTGCGCCCAGTGCCCGTCGGAAGCGGCTGACAAACAGCACCCTGGCCTCCAGCGGGCTGAAGCCGTTGCCGTCCAACCCGATAAGAAATTCATATTCGATAAATTCCTCTATCGGCGCGTTTTTCAGAATAAGCGGGTGATTTTTGGCCGCGAGGATAAGGAACTCTCCTTTCCTGAGCTCCTCCTCGTCGTAAGGGCGCGAGGGTTCAGGATAGCTCTGGGTTATGGCAGCGTCTATCTCCCCAAGGTCGAGCAGGTCCGCAAGGACCGGCGCCGTGGCTATGCGAATCTCCATCCGGCGGCAGCCATGGTCAGCGTTATATGCCTGTATGGCCCCGGTTATCTCCGGACACATCCAGACATTGCTTTCAACGCCGACACGCAGAATTTTTTCTCCCGAGCTTCTTTCAGCGTCCGCACGCAATCGCGATATCAGGTTCTCTTTATTATCTTTCGAGTTTTTAAAATATTCGTATCATATCTCCCCGGCGGGAGAGAGTTTAAGCGTTCGTCCGTTTCGCGTGAACAGCTTCATCTGCAGCTCTTTTTCCAGATTGGAAACATATTTCCAGAAGGACTGAGGGCTTATATAATTTTCTCTCGCCGCTTTGGCGATACTGCCCTTTTCCGCAATCTGCAGAAAGGCATTTATACTATTGCCTGTCATCTTTTTCCCCCGTTGCAGAGCTTTATACTTATATTAATTATTATCTGATTTTAGTTTACAAACAGCGTACAGCAATGTCAAGTTCAATCGCTGAACCGCGGCGGAGCATATTTAGCGGCGGTGACGATATAATATCCTACAGGTGATGAATCATGAAACGAAGAAAAATTGCCGCATATGCCATCTTCATACTAATAACACTGGCGGCCGGCGGCTTGGGCGCAATCGTCACATCAAAGGGCATGCCATCTTTTGATCAGGCCGCGAAGCCCGCGCTGACCCCGCCTGATACGGTTTTCCCGATAGTCTGGACAATACTCTACATCCTTGTGGGTATCGGTATGGCTCGTGTATGGCTGACCGGTTCGCGGGAACGCAGCGATGCTCTGCTTATTTATGCGGTGCAGCTGATACTGAACTTTTTCTGGACCGTGTGGTTTTTCGGGCTTGAGGCATATCTTTTTGCATTTATCTGGCTTCTGCTGCTCATAATGGCGATAATCATCATGATCTATTCATTTTATCGGATGGATCGCGCCGCCGCGTACATCCAGATACCGTATCTTTTGTGGTGCATTTTCGCGGCGTATCTGAACTTTGGCGTATGGCGGCTCAACTGACAAAGCGGGCGGCGGACGATGAACTCTGCAACTGCAAGACTGTGTTGATACTCTTAGGCGGGCGGTACAGTCCTCCTTTTCCTGTGCATATCATGCACATTTACAAAAACTGTGCGTTGAACACAGCAGCACAAAAAATCCGCGCCGGCCTAAAGGCCGGTGCGGATT
>CAZSRK010000056.1:0-14276 GCA_964609305.1 uncultured Oscillospiraceae bacterium | reverse complement strand
GAATCGGTACTGAGCTGCCTTCCCGAATTTTCTCAAGAACATCAAAGCCGCTAAGCCCCGGCATCATAATATCCAACACCACCAACTGATAGTTGCCTTCCGAAAGGGCAGTAATGCCTTCTTTGCCGGAGTAGCAGCAATCCGCCTGTATCTGCTCTGATTGGAGCCGTCTCTTCAGCAAAGCGCATAATTCTCTGTCATCATCTATGATTAGAATTTGATTCACGATAATCTTATCCTTTCCCAGTTTGACTGTTTCCCCATGCCGAGTCAGTTCACTACATTCATTATAATTTGTCGGCTTGGATAGCACAAGGCACAAAATACAAATTTCGTTTTTTTAGGTGTTAGCATTTCCCTTTTTACAGGGTAGGCGGATGCAAAACTTCTGATTTTGAAGACACTCATTAGCGATACAATCATATAGCTCTGCACTGCCTTTTTCTATGTTTAAACATAGAAAATTAGAGGCTGAAAAAGACTGATTTCAAGCCGATTTTACAGCATAAACTTTGATGGGCAAGGTGTTTATACCTTACCCATCAATTTTGCGTTTGAAAGCGTTACAGGCTCGATTTTACGGATTCCCTGTCGGCTTTAATTTATGCGAAAATCACTTCTGTATTCACGATTTCCATTGCCGCTTCACGCAACGCATTCATTTTGCCAACCCATTCCATCGGGTATTCGGCTTTCAGCTTTTCAGTTATATCCTCACGCTCCGCCATCTGCTTTACCAGCCGATAAAATATATCCTCTGCCTGTTCATCAATATCCGTAAGATAACTGTTCAGCCTTCCGCTTGTGAGAAGATTGGTGTAAAATACCTTTCTATGCTGTCGGATATATCGCAAGTGCCGTTGCCCCCATATTCCTATGGATTTATTTTCTTCAACTGGCAAGGAAAGATTCGGCAAATAGTAGTCTCCTTGCAAAGTATAGCCGATACCTGTTTGTGCATCAATGTAATGCTGTTTCATTGTGTAATCCTCCAACTATGATTGATTTTCCTGCAAATCCAATCATTCTGGCTGTTTACAAAAGCATAAGGGAGAGAACTTCTTTACGAAGCCTCTCCCTACGGGGGATGTTTTTTTATCAATTCATTTTCAACGCCTGCAAAAAGGCCCGCCTTTTTTACCGGCTTATTTTCAGCTCCTGTAAAAGAGACTGCTTTTTGTTGATTTACCCTCAGGTTTCACTAAATTCGACACTGTCGCCGGTCATAAAATACTCCGCTCGCTGTCCCATAACCTGTTTTAATATCCGAAAGCCCGGCGTGCCGGTGCAGTGGCAGGTAAGCACCCGTCCGACGCCCAGCCCGAGTAAGGTCCTGCCAAGTTCTGCGGCCTGGTCGGGCGTGCAGCCAAGGGTTTCCGCGCCGCCCGCGCCCATCAGATGGAACCCGCCTATCAGCGCGGCAACGGACCTGCCGGGAAGCTGTCCGCATACCTCGCGCACAATATTGTCAGCGCCGCCGTGGCAGCAGCCGTTGATTATGACAAGCCCCTCGGCCGTGTCAAACACCACGCTCTGCTCATGGGAAAAATCATCCGCGTGGAAAGCTCCCATCTGCCTGCGGTACATGTGCGCGCGCTTTCCTCGTTCATCAAGCCCCGCGGTGCTGTGCGCGACTATGTAAACGCCGGGAAATACCTGAATATTTCCGTTTACGAAGCGAAGGCGGCTTCTCTTGCTCTCGAGCAGTCCGACGGGGATGCCGATATATCTCTGCTCCACCGGGCTGACAGACCAGCAGTCCTCGGCACACTCGTCCTGCAGGTACAGGACGGCGCGCCTGTTGAGGGCGAAAAACAGGTCAAATCCGCCGGAATGGTCATAATGCGCGTGGGACAAAAATGCCGCATCCACGGCGGACAGGTCGACGCCGAGCTTACGTGCTTTGTCCGCGAAGCTGTCTGTCGCTCCGGAATCGAGCAGGTACCTTTTGCCGCCGTGCTCGACGAGCAGCGACAGCCCGTGTTCCTCTGCAAGGCCCTCATGGGCCCTGTTTTCTATAAGTACAGTCACCCTCATGTTCCGTCACCTCCAACCGTAATAGCGCAAAACCGCGCACGAATAAGCCCGGCGAGCGCCTCCAGGGCCAGCTCTATCTGTGTGCCGACGCGCCCGGCGCTGACACATATGCTCCCGTGGCTGAGGGCGGAGTCGTCAATGACCGTCACAAACTGCTTTTTCATGCCTATCGGCGAGCAGCCGCCGTGGACATAGCCGGTCAGCGGCAGCAGCTCCTTCTGCCGGAGCATCGAAAGCGACTTGGCCCCGACGGCCTTCGCCGCTTTTTTGAGGTCAAGGCTCCCGGCGACAGGTATGACAAAGACAAAATTCGCCCCCCTGTCAGAGACCGTGACCAGAGTCTTGTAGACCCTGTCCGCGTCCTCGCCGAGAATTTCTGCAACGGCCGTCCCCTCGGTCACCTGCGGGTCGTAGCTTCGCGGGGTATAGGCAATCTTCTTTGAGTCCCGTATCCGCATAACATTCGTCTTGTCCGCCATGCCGCTCTCCTTTCCGAGGCCAAACGGCCTTTTTCAACCAGTTCTATAATATTACGAGCCGCACCGGATTTCAATCACAAAATAACGGTTTAACAGTCAGTCCCAAAAAGGCTATTGCCGTATGACAAATATGAATATATAATAATAATCAGCTAGGAAAAAAATAGATGATTATTACAAAGGAGGCTGATACCTTGGGAAAGCTTGAAAACAAGATCGCCATCGTTACCGGCGGAAACGACGGCATCGGGGAGGCCACGGCAAGGCTCTTTGCCGACGAGGGCGCAACGGTCATAATCTTCGCGCGTCGGGAGGAAAAGAACCGCGCCGTGGCCGAATCCATAACCTCAGGCGGCGGCAAGGCCGAATATATAACAGGGGACGTACGAAAGCGGGACGACGTAAAGCGCCTGTTTGCGCAGGTCGCGGAAAAATACGGCCGCGTCGATGTGCTCATAAACGACGCCGGCATCGCGGACGAGCACGCAAGCGTCTCGGCCTCCACGGACGAAAACTGGCTTGATAATTTACAGACCAATCAGGCGGGCGTATTTTACACCACGCGGGAGCTTATAAACCTGATGCTCGACAAAGGCGGGGCCGTCATAGTAAACGTCGCATCCATCGGCGGAACCTATTCCATGGCCGGCGCTCCATACTCCTCGGCAAAGCTCGGCTGTCTGGCGCTGACCAAGCATACGGCGCGCTATTATACCTCAAAGGGCATCCGCTGCAACGCCGTGTGCCCCGGCCCGACGGACACAAAGATGATACGCGACATGGACCCCAACAGCGGCTCAGATTACGCCGGTGCCTCCGGCGGTCCCCCGCCGGGAGGCGCGCCTAAGGGCCCTCTCGGAGTTCCGCCGGAAGCTCAGGCCAGGGCTATCCTGTTCTTCGCCAGCGACGATTCCAGGTGGGTAAGCGGCCAGTATATCTGCGTTGACAACGCCATGTGCGTCTGAAAGGGAGGTCAGTCAAAATGAAATTGCTCAATAAAGTGACCCTTGTAACAGGCGCCGCGAGCGCCGTGGGAGAGGCTTTCTGCGCCCTTGCGGAGAAGGAGGGCGCTATCCTGCTCAAGCATGACGGCTTCATCGAGACCGCCGGAACCGCCAGGGCCCTGATAGAGGAAGCAGAAGGCAAATATGGGAGGCTGGACGTGCTGGTCAACTGCACGCCCGAGAGCAGCCCCCTGCTGCCCGTAGCCGCAACCCCGGACGAGCTCTATGACCGGACCGTTCTCGAGTGCCAGACCGGGGTGTTCTACATGTGCCGCGAGGCTTTTACCCTCTTTCGGGAGCAGGGCTTTGGCGTCTGCGTCAACGTCGGCTCCATCCTTGGCCTGGGCGGTGCAGGCGGGGCCGCCTATGAGGTGGCGCAACACGGCCTGGTCGGTCTGTCGCGGAACATCGCGCTTCAGTATGCCGGCGATCGCGCCATACGCTGCAACATCGTCTGCTCCGGTCCGCTGTCCGACCCGGACGGCTCCCTCGACGCAGACTATGCCGCGTTCGAGCACCGCAAAAACAAAAGCTTCGTACCCAATGTGGAAGCTCAGGAGGTTGCCAAGGCCGTACTGTTCCTAGCCTGTGACGACTCTGCCCGCATAAATGGCCAGTTCCTCCAGGTCGACGCTGGAAGATATTTTAAAGAAGTCTGAGCTTCGCGTACAGGCGGGTATATGCCTGTACGGCTTAATACGCATACATATTATTATGTGAATCATGCATACCGCAATTCTTGACGCGCCTGAGCGTTGATGTTAATATGATAAAGAACGCGAACTTATCGTCACGGAAATTGTGTGTTTTTCACAAGAAAGGAACTGATTCTATGGATAACAAGCCGATGCCCGAAAAAGGGCCTCCCCCGATGATGGGAAACCCCAAAAACAAGCCCGGCTGGCCCGGCCCCGCGCCGGAGATAGACCCTTCCGCGATAAGCGCAACCTACGAGGCGGACATCGTCGTCGTCGGAGCGGGACACGCGGGGGTGCAGTGTGCGCTCGCCGCGGCGGAGGGCGGCGCCAAGGTCATCGTCGTCGACAGGCAGCCCGAGCTTGACAAGCTGCGCTGGATGGGCGAACAGATAGGTACTTACAATTCCCAGTATTTCATAGACCGCGGCTTTGGCCCCTATGATGAGATGGAGATAATCCAGGAGTATTTCCGCTGCGGCTGCCACAGGGTCAACCAGCGCATCATATCCATGTATGTGCGCAACTCCGGCGAGATGCTCGACCACGTCCTTTCCCTGATCCCCGAGGACAGCACCCTGCTCGACGAGGACCAGTGCAACATCCATCAGGCGTACTATAACGAATACCCCGTCATAACCGGCGGCAACAAAACCTGGGCGGGAACGCTTCAGTTCCGCGGCTCGCTGATAAAGGAACGCGGGGTAAAGGTCGGCATTAACGGCAACTCGCGCCTGTCGGAGGTCGAGATGTTCTCCGTGCGCCGTTCCATCGAGCTGGGTGCGCAGTGGTACTGTGGCTGGAGCGCCGAATGCCTTGAGAAAACGGACGGCAGGGTGACCGCGCTCATCGCCAAAAACAGCGACGGCGAGTATGCCCGCTTTGTCGGAAAACGGGCCGTTTGCGTGACGACCGGCAACACCTCTGACATCGGCCACAAGCTCTGCGCCTGGGCCGGAGGGCAGATGGAGATCGCACTGCGCGATACGACCATGCCCTACGACGCATCCCCGTTCTTCGGCATGACCGCGTTTCTGACACTCAACGCCCGGGGCGAGCGTTTCTGCAACGAGTCGGACACCTACTGCATCGGCCCGCAGCTCAACCGTCAGCCCAGGGGCATCGTCTCGACCGTTTTCGACTCCAACTGGATGGAATACCTCAAGGTCAACGGCATACAGCACAGTATGCCGGACATGGCCATGACCGCATATCTCGAGCAGGCTAAGGAGGACATCTCCCATGTCGTAGAGCACGGCGCGGAGGGCTACGATGTGCGCAACCTGTCGACCTCGGAGCGCCAGACGGGTCACATGTGGGGCGCGAACACTCTTTCAGAGCTTGCCGATTATCTCGGCTACGAGGGCGAGGACAAGGCCCGCTGGCTCAAGAGCGTGGAGCGGTATAACGAGCTGTGCCACGCCGGCTTCGACGAGGATTACGGCAAGGACAAAAAGGCCCTCATCCCGATCGAAAAGCCACCCTTCTACGGCGGAAAGGTCATGAATATGAAGGCCTCTGGCGATTCTGACTCGATGTGTCCGAGCGGCCTTACAACCGATAACGACATGAACGTCACCGACGCTGACGGCAATGTGATCCCCGGCCTCTATGTCGCGGGCAACACGCTCGGCGGACGCTATTTCCTGTATTATCCGACCCCGAGCGGCGGCAACATGATAGGCATGGCGATGACCCACGGCCGCGTGCTCGGAAAGCTCCTGACCGGCCAGAGCTTCAGAAGATAAGGCCGCAGTAAAGCAAAAAACGGACAGCGGGTATTTCCCGCTGTCCATTGTTTTTTGTCTTTAAGATTAAAACTCCGCGTTTCCGACCGTCCTGGGATGAGGCAGTACGTCGCGTATGTTGGACACACCCGTCAGATACATCACCATGCGCTCAAAGCCCAGGCCGAAACCCGCGTGCTTGCAGCCGCCATAGCGGCGCAGGTCAAGGTACCACCAGTAGTCCTCGGTGTTCATGCCCAGATCCTTAATGCGCTTTTCGAGGAGGTCGAGCCTCTCCTCGCGCTGTGAACCGCCGATTATCTCGCCAATGCCGGGGACCAGGCAATCCGCCGCCGCAACGGTCTTTCCGTCGTCGTTCAGACGCATGTAAAACGCTTTTATCTCCGCGGGGTAGTCGGTCACGAACACGGGCTTTTTAAAAACCTGTTCGGTCAGATACCGCTCGTGCTCGGTCTGTAAATCGCAGCCCCATTCAACCTTGTAATCGAACTTGTCATTGTGCTTTTTGAGGATCTCGACAGCCTCGGTATAGCTTATACGTCCGAAATCGCTGGACACGACGTTATTCAGCCGGTCGAGCAGGCCCTTATCCACAAAGCTGCCCAGAAACTCCATCTCCTGCGGACATTTCTCCAAAACGGAGGTGATGACATATTTTATCATCGCCTCGGCCACGTCCATGTCGCCGGCCAGGTCGCAGAAGGCCATCTCCGGCTCTATCATCCAGAATTCCGCCGCGTGCCGCTGGGTGTTGCTGTTCTCGGCGCGGAAAGTCGGCCCGAAGGTATATACATCGCCGAAGGCCATCGCAAAGTTCTCCGCATTGAGCTGTCCGGAGACGGTCAGATTCGCGCTTTTTCCAAAAAAGTCCTTTGAGAAATCGACTGAACCATCCTCATTGCGCGGCAGGTTATCCAGATCGAGCGTCGTAACCCTGAACATCTCGCCAGCGCCCTCGCAGTCGCTGGCGGTTATGATCGGGGTGTGGACATACACAAAGCCGCGGCTCTGGAAAAACTCGTGTATGGCAAAGGCCGCAACGCTGCGCACGCGGAAGGTCGCCGAAAAGAGGTTCGTGCGCGGGCGCAGATGCTGTATTGTGCGCAAAAACTCGGTGCTGTGCCGCTTTTTCTGCAGCGGATACCCGGGGTCGGACGCCCCCTCCACGCAGACAGAGACCGCCTTGAGCTCGAACGGCTGCCTGGCGTCCGGCGTGAGCACAAGCGCGCCCGTCACGCACAGTGCGGCGCCCACATTCTGCTTTGCAATCTCGTCGTAATTGTCTATATTCCCGCGCTCAAACACGACCTGAAGATTCTTGAAGCAACTGCCGTCGTTGAGCTCGATAAATCCGAAATTCTTGAGGTCCCTTATCGTGCGGGCCCAGCCGCACACATAGATTTCCTGCCCCGCTAGGGACTCGGCATCGGCATAAAGACGCGCTATCTTTGTGCGTTCCATGGTTTTTTGTTCCTTTCAATCAAAATCATATCTATCAGAGTAGTGAGTATATCGAAAAAAACTGTTTCCGCAAGTGAAGCAGCTGTGCTCCGTTGGGGAGCTCGAGGGGGCATAGCCCGCCTCGAATCGGATCGAATGCCCCGCAAAGCCTTGCCCGGCAAGGCGTGCGGCGAGCGTCAGCGAGGACTTTTGCACTGTACAGCAGTGTGAAAGTAACGGCATCTACAGGCTGTCAAAAAAGCCTGTCGGACTTTTTTGACAGCCTGTAGAGTAGTATACCACAAAAGCCGCACATTTCAATATTTTTATCAAATTTCAGCTCAGCGCGGCCCGCAGCGCCGTAAGTGTCAACTCCCGCCAGTTGACAGATGAAAGGAGCCTGTTTTCCATCGCCTGCGCGGCGCTTTCCACCGTGCCGTCCCCGCAGGGCAGCTCCGGCTCGTGCGCGGCCAGCTTCTTCATGGCGGGCAGGGCCTCAGGCGAGAGCTCATAGGCGATATATTCCGTGTCGATCTCTTCCATCTCGCCGCTGAGATATGCCTGCACGTTATACTCCGCCACGCGCGCGTCCACGTTCGAGTAGGAAAGCAGCAGCCATCCGCAAAGCCCGACGCACAGCAGTACGGGCCAAAACTTTGTCCGCGGCCGGAACAGCTTGACTCCGGCGGCGCACAGCAGCACGGCGATAAAGGCAATGCCCCAGAGCGTCAACGCGCGCAGGATGCTCATTCCGTAGACGGAGATATAAAGGCACATCCTGTACAGCGCCGAGGCGAGTATGACCCCCGTGAATACCAGAAGTATCGCGCCCCCGGCACGCAGGGCGTTTTTGCCGCGGCCCTCCGGCTTCACTGCCAGGGATGCGATTAGCACCGCGCCCAGATTTATGACAGAGACGGCCACGAGCTGGAAAAACCCGCTGCGCGCGTACTCGGCGTAACCGCCGGTCATCGCCGCCGTCTCCCTTCCGCCGAAGAGGAAAGCAAACTGGATGACGATAAACACGGCATAGACGGCGTCAAACAGCGCAAGCGCCGTTATGAACGGCGTGGCGGGGAGATACTCGCGCTCCGCCGGCGCTGCCCACTCCCGGACAGGCCCGTGGGTCAGAAAATACAGAGTCGAGAACAGTATAAGCCCAAGCACCAGCGTGCGAAGCACGCGCCATAGCCATGATAACGACAGGCTGTCGAAATACTCCGCTGCGTCGGCCAGCACACCGGCAAAGACAGCGTCGGCCTGTGAGAGCAGAACGATAACGAGCGCAAGTACGGGCAGGACTAAGACAAATCCCGCCACGATATACGGCGCGCGGCCACTGCTCCTGCCCCGCAGAGAATAAAGCGAGCGAAACGGTTTTCCGACATTCACAAAAAGCGCTCTGGCGCTGAGCATAATCGTCCGGCCAATTACACGCACCTCGCCGGCGGGCGCCTCAAGTTGGCCGGAGAGGGAAAATATCGCCATCGCGCCGGTGCCGAGCATCAGTACGCAGTTTATCAGCGCCGTCCAGGGGGAAAGATATATGCAGCAGTTAAGCGCCATAAGAATACAGCAGGAAAAGAGGAATATACTGCTCCTGTTCCAGTTTGCGCTCCTGCCCAGCCGGAAAAGCACTGCGGCAAACAGCGCCAGCACATACAGCGTCGTTCCGAGGCCCGACGGCCGGAACTGATGCTCCATGAGCACGGAAATACCCATGACCTCAAACCACAGCGCCGCCAGAGCCAACGCCGCGCAAAGCAGCGCCCAGTCGCGCGCCGTAAATCGCACAAAGGCTTTTTCTCCGCCGTCGGAGGCGGACACAAGGCGCTCATCCATTGTCTTTATCCTCCCTGTACTCCAAAAGGTCTCCGGGCTGGCAGTCCAATGCACGACAGAGCATGTCAAGGGTGCCAAAGCGCACGGCTTTGGCCTTGCCGGTCTTGAGTATGGACAGGTTCGCCATTGTCAGCCCGACGCGCTCTGACAGCTCCGTCAGGCTCATTTTCCGCTTTGCCAGCATGACGTCGAGATTTACGATTATCATGATTTCGCGCCTCCCCTTAAATCGTCAGGTCGTTTTCGTCCTTGAGCGTTGCAGCCTTCTGCGTAAGGTGGGACAGCGCGGCGGCCGCCGCTGTGATCGCAAGGCCGATCATCACGATACCCGCAAAAATAAATATCGCCCACGGGCGCATCGCTCCCAGCAGCACAAGCACGATCGCACAGGCCGCATACAGCACACAGTCGGCCATTGCAAGGCGGCTTATCGTCCGCAGCCTGAGGGCATTTTCCATGCAAAAACTGTTGTCCCGGCCGATCTCGGTGAAGATGCGCCAGGCCTGCCACAGCGCGGCGAGCACGATAAGCTCCGTCACCCAGAAAAAGACGAGACAGGGCCAGAAAAGCCAGGCAAACTGCGGCATATCCCTCGCCTGCGCGCGCCCGAGCATGGGTATAAGCACGGCGCCGAGAACGACGCAGCAGACCGCCGCCGCGGCGACGATGAGCCTGAGCCACTTTGACAGTTCAGATTGTTTCATGGTATCATACCTCCGTAGATATCGGCTTTGGCCACACTATAACACTCTTCACATAGTAAGTCAAGAAATATTTATTGATTTTCGATAAATAATTAAGGAGGAACAATAATGTCCAAAATATATTCAAGCATGCTTGACGCCATCGGCGGTACCCCGCTTATCGAGCTTTCGCGCATCGGCAGCGCACACGGCTGCCGGGCCAGGATCCTGGCCAAGTGCGAGCGGTTCAATCCCGCGGGCAGCGCGAAGGACCGGCCGGCGCTGGGCATGATCCGCAAGGCGGAGCAGGACGGCCGGCTCATCCCCGGCGGGCTTATCATAGAGCCGACGAGCGGCAATACCGGCATCGGCCTTGCGGCGATCGCGGCGGTACTGGGCTATCGCTGCTGCATCGTGATGGCCGACAGCATGAGCGTTGAGCGTATAAAGCTCATAGAGTCCTACGGCGCGCAGGTCGTGCTGACCCCGGGAGGCGAGGGGATGGCCGGCTGCGTCAGGAAAGCCGTTGAACTTCAGGGACAGAACCCGGGCAGCATCATCGCCGGACAGTTCGAAAACCCCGCCAATCCCGAGGCGCACTATCTGACAACGGGTCCGGAGATATGGCAGGACACGGGCGGACAGGTTGACATCTTTGTTGCCTCCGTCGGCACCGGTGGTACAGTCAGCGGCGCGGGCAGGTATCTCAAGGAGCGCAGCGCCGGTATAAAAGTCGTCGCGGTGGAGCCCGCAGCCTCGCCGCTGCTTTCGGGTGGAAAGCCGGCATCGCACAAGATCCAGGGCATCGGCGCAAATTTCATCCCGGAGGTACTCGACCGCGAAGTGTATGACGAGGTCGTATGCGTAACCGACGATGAGGCGTTCTTATTCATGCGTGAACTTGCTCAGTGCGAAGGGCTGCTGTGCGGCATAAGCTCCGGCGCGGCCCTGTGTGCCGCGGTGAACCTCGCACAGCGAGCGGAAAATGAGGGCCGCAGCATTGTCGTGGTCCTGCCCGACAGCGGCGAGAGGTATCTGAGCGTGATGTGACAGGAACCGGGAAAAGCAGACAAAAAAATCGTAGCGGCAGGGCTTGACTTGGCCCTGCCGTTGTGATAGAATATAAAAGCTTTCAAAGAGAGGCAATAATATCGCGGAGTGGAGCAGTCCGGTAGCTCGTCGGGCTCATAACCCGAAGGTCGTAGGTTCAAATCCTGCCTCCGCAACCATGAAAAGAGGCTGATTCAACACGAATCGGCCTCTTTTTTGTACTTTTTAAGCAAATTGAAATGGCTTAAAATCTGATTTGGCGCACATTTGGCGCACAAGGTGAAAAAACGGCGCTTTGGCGTACATAGCTGTCAGTGGTATGACCGGATTTAGCTCCCCGTTATCCGACGGCCCTCTTATTTTTTGGACGAAGAAGAACATCTGCTAGGCACTCGCTGGCCTGTTCGTCTGCTTCTGCAATGACATGAGCATAAATGTTTGTCGTGGTGCTGGTCATGGCATGTCCCAGTCGTTTTGACACAGAAACAACGTCGGTTCCATTATTGATTAAGATGGAGGCCATTGTGTGTCGGAACGCATGAGGGTTGATGTGTGGCAGCCCGTGGCGCTCAGAAAACTTGCGCAGCCACGCGGTAATCCCGTCCGGAATCATAGGCGCTCCGTTATCCTTCACAAAAAGAAAATCTGTGTTCTGCCACCTATCTCCGTTCTTCAGGCGAAGTTCCAGATACCAACGGCGATACTGTCTCTGCAAGGCCATTGTCTCAGCAGGGAGTTTGATAAAACGGACTGAACCCGTCTTTGTTGTATCCTCATAAATTCCGCGCTTTGGTGAGTAAAGCAGGTTTGTGTCGATTTTGATCTGGCTGTTGTCGAAGTCCACCCGACTCCAGCGCAGCCCCATAACTTCACCACGGCGGCAGCCGGTGATCAGCAGCAGGTGGGTTGCAACTCGCCACTTTATGGGTTCTTGCTCTAGCGCCTCCCGGATGGCTACTATCTGATCTGGCTGGAAGTAGTTGACTTCCTTCTGCGTGACCTTGGGCGGTGTGGCCTTTGCAGCGGCGTTGTATGGCACAAGCATTTCTTTTTCAGCCTGCGCTAATATGGTCCTGATCAAGCGGTGGTGTTCAAGGATCGTCTTTGAGGAAAGCTGACCCCTTCACAGTTCGATATAAAATAATTTTTCAACCGGCGTCTCTATGGCCCCTGCTATGGCTTTTGCTGTGGCGAGGGCTATTTTTTTGCCCTGGCAGGCCGCTGTAATGGTGGAAGAAGATACCTTTGCCAGTTCGGCGGTCTTTGCACGGCTTAATCCCCTTTTCTTCATTTCACCGTAAATATCGACCTTGGCCTGGGCTTTATCACCCTGGTTGCTAATTCCTGGCTCTGCTAGGTTTTTATAAAACGTGTTTAAGTGCTGGGGGCGTAGGTCCGCCAATTTGATGTGCCCAATAGCCGGATTAATGCGCTGGAGAAGTTCTTGGTAGCGGTCTATGGTGCGACGCTTGACCCCGGTCCGCTCCTTCAGATCAAGGACGTATGCGGCATATTCTGCGAACGTCTGGCGGTTGTCCGCCTGAAATCCCAGTTCAATCTCCCGCTCGAACTCAAAAGCGACCTTTTGCACCTCTTTCTCCATTTGGCGGGCTGTCATGCCATGTTCTGGCGTCCAGGTCTTATAGTGGCGAACTTGTTTCCCGTCCAGATCCCGGCCTCTAGTAACGGTGATTTTATAGGAAGGGCCGTTTTTCCCTTCAATTTTACGAATGTTAGCCACTGATAATTCCCTCCTCTAAGTCAATAGCTGCTTGTATTAATTGCACCTTAGCCCGGATCGGTAACCGGCGGTATATTGCCAGAAGTTCCTGTTATTCGATGTTGATGGAAGTCCCTGTATAGTTTGTGACATATACAGTACAGTTTGTGCAACCTTGAAGAACAGCAGAGCCGTTTCTCACCCTCACATCACACATTGTATTATTTTCCATCTTCCCTTTCCTCTTGGTCACGGGAAATCAGCTCCCATTGAAATGCATCACTTTCAATCTGAATATCGCGGATGATCTTTACAAATTCTTCTGCCGCCTGCTGTAGGTGGTACTCCCGTGCCCCATCTTGTGACAACGCCACACGTCCAAATGATTCAATCACTTGGATAGCCTCAGATAAATCTTTTGCGGTAAGATTGTCGTCTATTTCTGGCTGGTTACGTAAACCGGCGGCCTGGGTCGCATGTATCACAGCAACAGAAAACCCTCGATTCTCAAAAATGGTGCTGAGCACCTGCCGAAAAATGGGCCGCTTCACCACGCCATCCTTCACAAAAATATCACCCATGGTTTGCAGCGCCTCGACCGCCTTCTGCGTTAGCCCGGTATATTCACAGGCGGCTCTTGCGCTGACGTCTGGTGTCTGCTCATCTGTCAGCCCTATCAACCAATCTGCTGAAACATTACATTCCTCTGCAATTTGCTTTAATCCCAACATATCCGGTATTCTGTCACCATTCAGATAAAAACCAACAGTCTGCCTTGACATCCCCAGGAACTTTGCAAAGTCCGTATTGCTCAGATCGTGCTCTTTACGGAGTGCTTCTAAACGCTCTTGAAACACTTTTGACCTGGGTTCCTTCTTTTTCACTTGCTTCATTTGTAATCACCATGCATTATAAATGCTCTTGTTGTGTATTTAGTTGTTGAAACCTTTCTTTGAGGCCTTGACGCTCTTTTTGTAGTCATTTATGATTATATCAGGTTATAACCGAAGCGTCAATGGCGTCAACAACTTTTTTTAGGGTGGTGTCATTCAGTGCGAAATGTGGAAATTCGACGTACAGCAAAAGAAAGTGGCGTTCACCTGTGGGAGGTCGCAGAGGCCCTTGGAATTGCAGACGCCACGTTCTACCGCCGGTTGCGGCGTGAGTTGTCTGAGGCAGAAAAACGGGAAATTTTAGATATTATCGTAAGACTGAGAGGAGGCTACTGCGATGAGGATGAGGACCATTGATGAAGCGGCTGCTTGGCTAAGAGAAATGGACCTGGCCACGGTGCTGACGGCGTCAGCACTGCGGCGGATGGTGGTGTCGGGGCGCTTGCCTCACGTGAGGGTAGGAAAGAAATACCTACTCGATCTTGACCGGTTCGAGACCTACCTTTTCACCCAGGCGGAGGCGGCTCCACAGGCCGGGAAGGTCCGGCCCGTGGAGGTGAGGTAGTGGATATTTTCCGCGAAGCCCGGGAGCGGCTGGACATGGACACCGTGGCCCGGCATTATGGATATGAGCCAAACCGAGCGGGTTTTATCTCCTGCCCCTTCCACCACGAAAAGACAGCAA
>CAZSRK010000055.1:8880-14961 GCA_964609305.1 uncultured Oscillospiraceae bacterium | reverse complement strand
AAGATGATGGGCATGACGCCGGACATGTTCACCTTCATGGGAAGGTGCGTGCTCTGGCCGCCGTACATCTTGCGCCCGACCACACGTTTGGAATATTGGATTGGGATGCGTCTTTCCGCGTGCGTGACTATTACTATCAGCACAATTATCGCCAATGCTCCCAGGAGCATGAGTACGAGCGCATACCACTGCAGGGTACCGGCCGCCAGGTTGGAGAACATTGTGATGACGGAGTTGGGGAAGCTGGAAACGATGCTCGCAAACAGGATGATGGAGATGCCGTTTCCGATGCCGAACTCGGTTATTTGCTCGCCCAGCCACATGATGAGAGCACTGCCGGCGGTGAAAGTCATGACGATGACGATGCCCTGCCAGACGCCGCTCTCGGAAAGCAGGCTGTTGTTCTTTATGAGCATATAGTAGGCGAAGCCCTGAAGCAGAGCTATCGCAACTGTTGAATAGCGGGTGATGCTGGCGATTTTCTTCTTGCCTTCTTCGCCTTCATCCTTGGACATGCGCTCCAGAGCGGGTATCGCTATGCAGAGCAGCTGGATGATGATGGACGCGTTTATATAGGGCTGGATTGAAAGTGCAAAAATCGTCGCGCTGGAGAATGCGCCGCCGGACATGACGTTGTACAGACCCAGAACCGTGTTCTGAAGCTGATTGAAATATTCCTGCAGCTGTGAGATGTTGACATAGGGCACAGGAACAGCGTTGCCTATACGGTACAGCAGAATAATGAACAGCGTGAAAAGGATCTTTTTACGCAGCTCTTCGATCTTCCATGCGTTTCGGATTGTTTTTAACACTTATACCACCTCTGCTTTTCCACCCGCCGCTTCAATTTTCTGCTTTGCGGATTCAGAGAAGGCCGCCGCTTTAACAGTTATCTTTTTGTTCAGCTCGCCGTTGCCGAGAATCTTCACGCCATAGGTGCACTTGGAGAGCACGCCGGCCTCGAGCAGCGCCTTTGCGTCGACAACCGCGCCGTCCTCGAACTTCTCGAGGGCAGAGACGTTGATGGCCTCCAGCGGCTTGGCGAAGATGTTGTTAAAGCCCCTTTTCGGCACACGCCTGGCCAGCGGCATCTGTCCGCCTTCGAAGCCGACGCGCACACCGCCGCCGCTGCGGGCCTTCTGACCCTTGTGACCGCGGCCCGCGGTCTTGCCGTTACCGGTTGCGTGGCCTCTGCCTTTGCGCTTGGCGACATGTGTGGAACCGGGCACGGGAGAAAGCTCATTTATTTTCATCCTTCGCTCCTCCTTATTCTTCCGTTACCTCGACCAGATAGCTGATCTTCGCTATCTTGCCGCGGGTCTGGGGGTTATCAGGCTGCACAGTGACGTTGCCGATCTTGCGCAGGCCGAGGGAATTTGCGGTCGCAATATGCTTATCAAGGCGGCCGCTGAGGCTCTTGACGAGCTTTATCTTAAGATTTGCCATGCCAAAAACCTCCTCTTAACCCAGTATCTCTTCGACGGTTTTGCCGCGCACTGCCGACACCTGCTGGCCATCACGAAGACTGCGCAGGCCGGCCATGGTCGCGGCAACGACGTTCTGCGGGTTGTTGGAACGCAGGCTCTTGGCCCTGATATCCGAAATGCCCGCGGCCTCGACGACAGCGCGGACTGCGCCGCCGGCTATAACGCCGGTACCGGGTGATGCGGGCTTGAGCAGGACCCTGCCCGCGCCGAAAACGCCCGTAACCTCGTGGGGGATGGTGCTCCCGCTCAGGGTCACGGTGACGATGTTCTTCTTGGCGTCCTCAAGGCCCTTGCGTATGGCCTCGGAGACTTCGTTTGCTTTGCCAAGCCCGTAACCGACGCGGCCCTTGCCATCGCCCACGACACACAGTGCCGAGAACTTCATGACGCGGCCGCCCTTGACGGTCTTGGAAACGCGGTTGATGGAAACTACCTTTTCGGTAAATTCCGAAGGCTCCTCGTTATCGCGACGCCTGTTGTTTCTGTCGTTATTATAAGCCATAAGTCAGTTTCCTCCTCCCTTAGAACTTCAGGCCACCCTCGCGGGCGCCTTCTGCGAGCTCTGCAACGCGGCCGTGATAGATATAGCCGCCACGGTCGAACACAACGGTGTCTATACCCTTTTCCAGCGCACGCTCGGCAACGGTCTTTCCGACCTTGCGGGCCGCTTCCTTATTGCTGCCCTTGCCCTCAAAGCTCTTTTCAACGGAGGAAGCGGCAACGAGCGTGTTGCCGTTCACATCGTCGATAACCTGGGCATAGATGTGGGACTGACTTCTAAAAACACAGAGTCTGGGACGCTCGGGCGTGCCCGAAATCTTGCCGCGGACCCTCTTGTGCCGCATCTGGCGCTGAGCTCTTGTATCCGGTCTTTTAATCATTTAGGCACACCTCCCTTTATTTAGCACCGGTCTTGCCTTCTTTGTGGCGGACATACTCGCCCTTGTAGCGGATGCCCTTGCCCTTGTAGGACTCAGGCGGTCTGCACTTGCGCACGTCCGCGGCAAACTGGCCGACCTTCTGCTTGTCTATGCCGTTTATTACGATTGTATTTGCGTCGGGGACATCGATCGTGATGCCGTCGATCTCCTCAACGATGACCTGATGGGAATATCCAACATTGAGCACGAGCTTTCCGTTCTCCTTCGCAGCGCGGTAGCCGACGCCCTGGACCTCCAGGGATTTGGAGAAGCCGTTGGTCACGCCCTCGACCATGTTGGCGACCAGACTGCGGGTCAGGCCGTGCAGCGCACGGTTCTCCGCCTCATCATTCGGACGCTTTACAGTCAGGACTCCGGCGTCCTGCTCTATGGTCATCTGGGGTACCAGGGTACGCTCAAGAGTTCCCTTGGGGCCGGTGACGGTGATGTGGTTGTTCTCGTCGACCTTGACCTCGACCCCCGCGGGGATAGTTATGGGGGCTCTTCCTATTCTAGACATTTTCCGTTACCCCCTTACCAGACATATGCAAGGACTTCGCCGCCGACATGCTCCTGACGGGCCTTTTTGTCGGTCATGACGCCCTTGGACGTTGAAATTATTGCGATGCCGAGACCGCCCAGAACACGGGGCAGGTCGTCGGCCCCGGCATAGATGCGCAGTCCGGGTTTGGATACGCGGCGCAGGCCCTGGATGGCCTTTTCCTTGCCGGGAAGATACTTCAAAGTGACGCGGAGGATCCCCTGCGTGCCGTCGTCGATGACCTGAAAGCTCTTGATGTAGCCTTCCTCGAGAAGGATCTCAGCAATTGCTTTCTTCATCTTTGAGGCGGGGATGTCGACAGTGTCGTGCTTGGCACTGGCGGCGTTGCGGATGCGTGTGAGCATATCCGCAATGGGATCCGTGATATGCATTATATTTTTCCTCCTGATTTAGAGTTACCGCTCTCGCGGTTTGAGTGATGAGGTTCCTCAGCAATAACGGCAGGCTGTGGGCGTTGCCGCGATTGGCCCAGGCCTTTCATCATCTCTGTTCTTTTCCCACCCAAGAACTTTTTGCACCGCTTTTCACATATCTCTTATCGGGCCTCTAAGCCCGGTAACTCATGGGATATGCTCGCGGCACGGGGGCATGGGCCGGAGCCGTTTTGGCGCAGCCCGTGATGAAATCTTTCGGCTGTGCTTCTTAGCGGAGCGCAGCGGCCCGTTTACCAGGACGCTTTTCTCACGCCGGGGATCTGTCCCTTGTAAGCCAGATTCCTGAAGCAGATACGGCAGATGCCGTAGTTGCGGAGATATGCGTGGGGGCGTCCGCAGATCTTGCAGCGGTTGTAGCGGCGGGTGGAGAACTTAGCCGGAGCCTGCTGCTTGAGTATCATTGATTTTTTAGCCATGTCTTATCCTCCTGCCTGTTACTGTGCAAACGGGGTTCCCATGAGCCTGAGCAGCTCGCGGGCTTCCTCGTCGGTCTTGGCCGTGGTGGTGATGGCGATGTTCATGCCGCGGAGCTTCTCGATCTTGTCATAGTCGACCTCGGGGAAGATGATCTGCTCCCTGACGCCGAGGCTGTAATTGCCGCGGCCGTCAAAGGCATCGGCGGAGATGCCGCGGAAATCTCGGACACGCGGGAGCGCGACGTTCATCAGCCTGTCAAAGAACTCCCACATCCTGTCCTGACGCAGGGTGACCTTGACGCCGACATGCATGCCCTCGCGGAGCTTGAAGTTCGCAACGGACTTCTTCGCGGTGGTCGCAACGGCCCTCTGGCCGGTTATGGCGGAGATCTCCTTGATGACGTTGTCGAGCGCCTTGGCATTGTCCTTGCAGTCGCCGCAGCCCACTGAAACAACGATCTTGTCGATCTTGGGTATCTCCATCGTGCTCTTGTACTGGTACTTGGCCATCAGAGCGGGAGCGACTTCCTCAAGATATTTTTTCTTCATTCTGGTCATTTAAGTCAGTCCTCCTCTCAGATGTTCTCGCCGCACTTCTTGCAGACGCGGGTCTTGGTCCCGTCGGCAAGAATGGTGAATGCGGCGCGGGTCGGTTTGCCGCACTTGGGGCAAACACGCATGACCTTGCAGGCGTAGATCGGAGTCTCCATCTTGATGATGCCGCCTTCTTCGCCCTGCCTGCGGGGCTTCTGGTGCCTGCTGGCGACGTTGACTCCCTCAACGACGACCTTGCCGTTCTTGGGATCGGCCTTGAGCACCTTGCCCTGCTTGCCCTTGTCCTTACCGGACAGGACAATGACTGTATCGGCTCTTCTTATATTCATTCTCTGCGCCCTCCTCATATAACTTCGGGAGCCAGGGACAGGATCTTCATGTAATCCTTGTCACGCAGCTCACGGGCGACAGGCCCAAAAATGCGGGTGCCGCGAGGGGTCTTGTCTTCACGGATGAGGACGGCTGCATTCTCGTCGAAGCGGACATAGGACCCGTCAGCGCGGCGGACTCCCTTGCAGGAGCGGACGATGACGGCCCTGACGACCTCACCCTTCTTGACCGTGCCGTTCGGCGCGGCCTTGCGCACGGACGCGACGACCACGTCGCCGATATTGCCGTACTTGCGCTTGGAGCCGCCAAGCACACGGATGCATTTGATTTCCTTGGCGCCGGTATTGTCGGCGACCTTGAGATAAGTTTCCTGCTGTATCATTTATTGTCGCCTCCTTACTTGGCCTTTTCTACGATCTCCACGACGCGCCATCTCTTGTCCCTGGACAGGGGGCGTGTCTCCATAACCATGACCCTGTCGCCGACGCCGCACTCGTTCTTCTCATCGTGCGCTTTCAGACGGTAGGTACTCTTTATGATCTTCTTGTAGCGGGAGTGTGCCACGCGGTCCTGGACGATCACGACTACGGTCTTGTCCATTTTGTCGGAGACGACCATGCCGACGCGGGTCTTACGGGAAGTTGTTCTCTGTTCGTTCATTGTCACTTACCTCCTCACTGCTCAAGCTGCTTCTCGCGCAGGACGGTCTTGACCCTGGCGATGTCCCTGCGGACAGCACTGATCTTCACGGGGTTGTCAAGATGATTGGTCGCATGCTGCATGCGGAGCATGAAAAGGTCTTTCTTCAGTTCGCCCAGCTTGGTCTCAAGCTCGGTGGCGGACATGCCGCGGATCTCATTAGCTTTCATCTTTATTCACCACCTGTTTCGGACTCGGCCTCGCGCAGAACGAACTTGGTCTTGCAGGGCAGCTTGTGGCTGGCAAGACGCATTGCTTCGCGGGCAATTTCCTCGGAAACGCCGGCCATCTCAAACAGGACGCGGCCGGGCTTCACGACTGCAACCCAGTACTCCGGAGATCCCTTACCGGAACCCATGCGGGTCTCGGCCGGCTTCTCGGTGACGGGCTTATCGGGGAATATCTTGATCCAGACCTGGCCGCCGCGCCTGGTGTAACGGGTCATCGCGATACGCGCAGCCTCGATCTGGTTGGACTTGATCCAGCAGGGCTCTGTCGCCACGAGACCGTAGTCGCCGTAGCAGACCTTGTTGCCGCGGGTGGCCTTGCCCTTCATACGGCCGCGCTGCACGCGGCGGTATTTCACTCTCTTAGGCATTAACATTATGCGTTGCCTCCTTCTTGGGGTGCTGCCTGTGCGGCAGGACGCTGGCCCTGGCGGTTGCCCTGGCCCTGGCG
>CAZSRK010000055.1:0-8780 GCA_964609305.1 uncultured Oscillospiraceae bacterium | reverse complement strand
TTGCCCTGGCCCTGGCGATTGTCACGGTTATAGCTTCCCTGACGGTTGTCGCGGTTATAGCTTCCCTGTCCGACCTGGCGATTGTCACGGTTGTATCCCTGACGGTCGCGGTTGTAGCCGCCCCTGCGGTCGTTCCTGTTCCTGCGATCTCGCCTCTGGCGGTCGTCGCGGCGGTTCATGTCCATCGTGCGCGGGGTGGTGCGGAGGGTCTGGGAGAGGATCTCGCCTTTGTAGATCCAGACCTTGACGCCGATGCGGCCATAGGTGGTCGCGGCCTCCGCAAAGCCGTAGTCGATGTCGGCGCGGATAGTCTGAAGAGGGATCGTACCCTCGTGATAGCATTCGCTGCGCGCGATCTCGGCGCCGCCAAGACGGCCGGCGCACATGACCTTGATGCCGCGGGTGCCCAGACGCATCGCGCGGCCCATCGCGCTCTTCATCGCGCGGCGGAAGCCGATGCGCTTTTCAAGCTGCTGGGCGATGTTCTCCGCCACGAGCTGGGCGTTGGTATCGGGGGTGCGGACCTCGACGATGGACAGGGCGACAGGCTTTCCTATCATCTTCTCAACTTCGAGGCGGATGCGCTCTATCTCAGCGCCGCCTTTGCCGATTACCACACCCGGACGGGAGCAGTGGATATAAATGCGGACCTTGGCGCTGTCCCGCTCGATCTCTATCCTGGGGATACCGGCGGAATAGAGGGTGTTCTTGAGATACTTGCGGATGTTATAGTCCTCGACGACCAGGTCGCCGACTTTCTCCTCGCGGGCGTACCAGCGGGAATCCCAGTCCTTGATAACGCCTACGCGAAGGCCATGGGGATTGACTTTCTGTCCCATATTCTGCCTCCTCCCTTACTCTTTCTCAGCCACGACGATGGTGATGTGGCTGGTTCGCTTATTGATGCGGTACATACGGCCCTGGGCCCTGGGCATGCCTCTCTTGAGGATGGGGCCGGGGTTGGCATAGGTCTCCGAGACGTAGAGCTTGTCGGAATCCATGCTGAAATTGTTCTCCGCGTTGGCCACGGCGCTGCGCAGCAGCTTGAGCATGAGCTCGCTCGCGGCCTTCGGGGTCGCCATCAGAACGGCCTCCGCGGTCCTGGTGTCCTTGCCGCGGATGAGGTCGCAGACGATCTTGACCTTACGGGGAGATATGCGGGCATATTTCAGATGTGCTTTTGCTTCCATTTTATCTCCTCCTTCTTACTTGCCGGTCTTGCTGCCGGCATGGCCGCGGAAGGTACGGGTGGGCGCAAACTCGCCCAGCTTGTGCCCGACCATGTCCTCGGTGATATATACGGGGACGTGGCGGCGACCGTCGTGCACGGCGATTGTGTGTCCGACAAAGGAGGGGAATATCGTCGAGGCGCGGGACCAGGTCTTGAGGACCTTCTTCTCGCCGGCCTTGTTCAGTTCATCGACCCTCTTCAGCAACTCGGGAGCGGCGAAGGGGCCTTTCTTTATACTTCTGCTCATTTACTGATTCCCTCCTTACTTAGCGTTACGGCGCTTGACTATGAACTTATCGCTGCGGTTCTTAGTCTTGCGGGTCTTGTATCCGAGGGTCGGCTTACCCCAGGGGGTGACAGGGCCAGGACGTCCGATCGGGCTCTTGCCCTCGCCGCCGCCGTGGGGGTGGTCATTCGGGTTCATGGCCGAGCCGCGCACGGTCGGGCGCACGCCCATGTGGCGCTTACGGCCGGCCTTACCGATGGAGATGTTGGCGTGGTCGACATTGCCGACCTGGCCGATGGTGGCCATGCAGTTCATGCGGACCTTACGGTACTCGCCGGACGGCAGGCGGATCTGCGCCATGTCGCCCTCCTTGGCCATGAGCTGAGCCGCGACGCCGGCGGAGCGCACGAGCTGTGCGCCCTTGCCGGGATAGAGCTCGATATTGTGGATGACGGTGCCGACGGGGATGTTCGCGATGGGCAGAGCGTTGCCGGGCTTGATATCGGCGCCGGTGCCGGACACCACGGTGTCACCGGCGGCCAGACCGACAGGTGCCAGGATATAGCGGCGCTCACCGTCGGCATACTCGATCAGGGCGATGTTGGCGCTGCGGTTGGGGTCGTACTCCAGGCGCAGGACGGAGCCGGGGACATCCAGCTTGTTGCGCTTGAAGTCGATGACGCGGTACTTTCGCCTGTTCCCTCCGCCCTTATGGCGGACGGTGATGCGGCCGTAGCTGTTGCGGCCGGAATGCTTCTTGAGAACCTCAACCAGGCTCTTTTCCGGGCTGGCGTGTTTGTCGATGCCATCGAAACCGGAGACGGTCATGTGTCTGCGAGCCGGTGTGGTAGGTCTGTAAGTTTTAATGGACATATCTTCTCATTTCCTCCCTTATACCATACCCTCGAAGATCTCGATGGTCTTGGAATCGGCGCTGAGCTTGACGACCGCCTTCTTCCAGGATCTTGTCCTGCCCTTGGGGTAGGAGCCGGTGCGCTTTTCCTTGCCGCGGACATTGACGGTCGTGACCTTGATGACAGTGACGCCGAAGATCTCTTCCACGGCCTTCTTTATCTCGAGCTTGCCCGCGTCTTTCGCGACTTCAAAAACGTACTTCTTGATGTCGAGGTCCTCCATGGACTGCTCGGTGATGACGGGGCGGATAACGATGTCGTATACGCTTTTCATTATGCGAACACCTCCTCGATTTTCTCGACGGCGGCCTTGTCAACGATCAGCTTGCCGGTCGTCAGTATCGCATAGGGGCTGAGGATGGTGGCGATAGTGGTCGTGACGCCGGGGATGTTGCGGGCGGACTTTATGACCTTCTCATCCACCTGTTCGGTGATTACCATGGCCTTGCCGCTGACCTGCAGCTTTCCGAGGAACTCCTTGAAAGCGCGGGTCTTGATCTCGTCGACCTTCAGCGAGTCGATGACAATGATCTCTCCCTCGGCGGCCTTCGCGCTCAGCGCGCTCTTGAGAGCCAGGCGCCTGACCTTTTTGTTGAGGGTGTAGCTGTAATCGCGCGGCTTGGGGGCGAACGCAACGCCTCCGTGACGCCATATCGGGGATCCGGCGTAGCCGGCGCGGGCGCGGCCCGTGCCCTTCTGACGCCAGGGTTTTCTCGTGGTGTAGGAAACTTCGCCTTTGGTCAGCGCGCTCTGGGTGCCCTGACGGCAGTTGGCGAGGTGGTTCTTCACGCTGTCATGGAGAACAGCCTCGTTAGGCTCGATACCGAAGACTGCTTCGGAGAGCTCGTATTCGCCGACCTGTTCGCCGGCCATGTTGAACATAAGTGCTTTAGGCATTCGAATCTCTCCTTTCTGATTACTTCGTACGGGCGGAGGCCTTCTGCGGGTTGACACGTGCGGAAGCCTTCTGCGGGTTGACGCTGATTCCAGCAGCTCCCTTCTTCTCGACGATAGTCTTGACAGTATTCTTGATATAGACGATGCCGCCCTTCGGGCCGGGGATGGCACCGCGGATGACTATCATATTGAGTTCGGGATCGACCTTGACGACGTCGAGGTTCTGCACGGTGACCTGCTCGACGCCCATGTGTCCGGCGCCGATCTTGCCCGGGAAAATGCGGCTCGGGTCCGTGGATGAGCCCATGGAGCCTGCGTGACGGTGGACGGGGCCGCCGCCGTGGCTGGTGGGAGTCCGCTGGGCGCCCCAGCGCTTTATAACGCCCTGGTAACCGTGGCCCTTGCTGATGCCGGTGACGTCGACCTTGTCGCCCTCGGCAAAAACGTCGGCCCTGATCTCGTCGCCAACATTCATGGACTCGGCGTCCTCAAGGCGGAACTCCTTCAGGTGCTTCTTATAGCCGGTACCGCCCTTGTCGAGGTGCCCTTTCTCGGGCTTTGTGAGCTTGCGCTCCGCCACATCCTCAAAGCCGAGCTGCACGGCGGAATATCCTTCCTTTTCAACGGTCTTTTTCTGGACAACGACGCAGGGGCCCGCCTCTATGACGGTCACCGGTACGACCTTGCCAGCTTCATCGAAGATCTGCGTCATGCCGACCTTTTTGCCGATGATAGCCTTTTTCATTGTATTTCCTCCTTAAAGGTTATTGGTTACCTCGCTTAGTCTCGCGGCCAGGCACCGCGGCCAGAGGCTGGCAACTTAACCCGTCCGTTATTCGCAGGTTACGGACATTGGGTCGTTTATAATGATAATGTGCACAGTGCGCGCGTATATTATAATGTATAGCGCGCGGACCTGTTTCCGCCGGGATCAGAGCTTTATCTCGATCTCGACGCCGGCCGGAAGCTCGAGGGACATGAGCGCTTCGACGGTCTTCTGGGTGGGGCTCATGATATCGATCAGGCGCTTGTGGGTGCGACGCTCGAACTGCTCGCGGCTGTCCTTATACTTGTGGACAGCGCGCAGTATGGTGACGACCTCCTTCTTCGTGGGGAGGGGGATGGGGCCGGAAACCTGTGCATCGGTGCGCTTTGCAGTCTCGACGATGGTCTCGGCGGCCTTGTCGATGAGCTGATGGTCATAGGCTTTGAGTCTGATGCGGATCATTTTCTTTGCTGCCATGTGTTTTCCTCCTGTAAAACGTACTTTTCCGCGGCATTGGGACCGCTTGTCAGTACGGATGAGATATTTTTCTGTACACACAACCGTGCGTATCAGATCCTGCTCGAAAAACAAACCGGCTTTTGGCCGGTTTCCCCTCGCTCAGGCGATATACGCCTGTACAAAAAGTAATCTCAGCCGCCCGATTGCTTGCAGAGTAACGGCTCTGCAACGGACATGCTCCACGGAAGTTACCGGCGAACCCGCCGCAATCTCCCGCTTCATCGCGTTTTTTGCGCAATACGGCCATGGCTGTGCCGCAACGCGCCCATATAAGATATCAAAATTCGCCCGGTATGTCAAGCAAAATTTTCTGTTTTTTATAGAAATTTTCGCCCTTCTTTTTGTCCATCATTACCAGAGTTTTTTTGTCTGTATTTTGTGTAGAACAGAGAGGAAATGCCACAAAATATGCAACCCTTTCTGTTCCTCCCCGCAGCTGCGCCGGCGATATCGCATCAAAGCCATGAAAAAGCCGTCAACCGCGCCGTCCCCTGTACGAAAAAACGGACGCTTTTGGCACAGTTTTTTGCACCGTCCCTGTGCCAAAAAAATCTCCGCGGCAGTGTGCCGCGGAGATAAACATATAAAGCCAACGATTCAGCGCTTGCTGAACTGCGGAGCGCGGCGGGCTGCCTTGAGGCCGTACTTCTTACGCTCTTTCATGCGCGGGTCGCGGGTCAGGAACCCGGCGGCCTTCAGCGCGGGACGGTAGTTTTCGTCGACCTGCAGCAGCGCGCGGGCGATGCCATGGCGGATAGCGCCAGCCTGTCCGGTGACGCCGCCGCCGGACACGGTGGCGACGATGTCGACCTTGTCGATGGTCCCCGTGGTGTTCAGGGGCTGACGCACGATGAGTTTGAGGGTCTCAAGCCCGAAATAGTTGTCGATATCGCGGCCATTAATGGTGATAGTGCCGGTGCCGTTGGGGAAGAGGTGCACGCGTGCAACGGAGGACTTCCTGCGGCCAGTGCCGTACATGTAGGGCTTCTTGCTCTGATAAGTTGCCATTATGTCTTACCTCCTTCTCAGCGATCCCAGGCTTCGGGCTTCTGGGCCGCGTGCTTATGCTCGGCGCCGCGATAGATCTTCAGGCGGGTGAGCTGCCACTTGGCGATGGAATTCTTCTGGAGCATGCCGCGCACGGCCAGGCGCATGGCCAGCTCGGGCTTCTCCTGCATGAGGCGCCTGTACTGTGTCTCGTGCAGCCCTCCGGGATATCCGGAGTGGGTGCGATAGTATTTCTGGTCGAGCTTTTTGCCGGTCAGGACAGCCTTCTCAGCGTTGATGATGACGACGAAATCGCCGCAATCAACGTGCGGGGTATAGTCGGTCTTGAGCTTGCCGCGGAGCAGGTCGGCGGCGATTGCGGCGGTCTTGCCCAGTGGCTTTCCAGCCGCGTCGAGAACATACCACTTGCGCGTGACGGTGTTCCCGTTTGCCATTGTCGTGGACATTTCTATTGCCTCCAATAAAAGTATAATAAAAAAGTATAGACATTATCTGTGCGCCCGGGTAAAATTGAATACGCGCAAGAGCGCCCCGAGAGCGGCTATTATGTTATAACACAGCGAAATTTTGGTGTCAACAACTTTTTGCCAAAAAAATTATTTACCCGCATAAGATCTTTGATATTCTTCAAAATACTCGCTCATGCTTCAAAATGCTCAATTTCGTTTTTTCTTTTTTTGGAGGGGACAGATGAACGGCCTGAATGAATTTACCGGCGTTGTGCGCCGCGCCGTGGACGATTACGGCATGATAGACGACGGCGACGTCATAGCCGTCGGCGTTTCCGGCGGTAAGGACAGCCTGGTACTGCTGCGCGCTCTGCACCACCTGCAGCGCTATTACCCGCGGCGCTTCGCTCTGCTGGGTCTGACGCTGGAGCTGGGCTTTAAGGGCATGGACTTTGCCCCGGTCGCGGAAATGTGCGCGCAGCTGGGAATAGAATATAAATGTATAAAGACAGATATACGCGAGATAGTGTTCGACGTCCGGAAGGAGGAAAACCCCTGCTCGCTGTGTGCAAAGATGCGCCGGGGCGCACTCAACGACGCAATGAAAACGATGGGCGCGAACAAGCTTGCGCTTGGGCATCATTTTGACGACGCGATCGAAACCTTTCTTATGAGCCTGCTTCTCGAGGGACGCATCGGATGCTTCAAGCCGGTCACGTATATGTCCCGCGCCGGGGTCTGGCAGATACGCCCGATGGTCTATGCCGGCGAGGGGAAGATTGCAAACCTTGCGCAGTCGATGCAGCTTCCGATAGTCGAAAACCCCTGTCCGCAGGACAGGGGCAGCAAACGGTATGAGATCAAAAGGCTTATCGCCTCCCTCTCGGAGGGATATCCGGACCTGAAAAGCAAGATATTCGGCGCGATGCAGCGCCTGCCTCTCGAGGGATGGGACACAAAGGAAAAGCGGAGCTGACCTCTCCGGCCGGGGTCTATCTCATATCCTTATGATCTCGCGGCTGTTCAGTTCAATGACGCGATAGCCTGTTGCGTTGACCAGCGTCGTCCCGCCCAGGCGCAGCACGTTTTCACGCGCGACGGGGTTCCCGGTCATATGGCGGTGCCCGAATATGTGCAGCGCGGGGGAGTAATACTCGTCAAAGCTGCGCAGCGCCTCAAACCCGCGGTGATAACGGTCCTTTCCGTCGCCGAGGCCGGCCGCCGGCGCATGGCTGACAAGAATGTCCACCCCGCCGGCTCGCCGTATCGCCGGGGAGAGCTTTTTGATGCGCCGCCACATCTGCGCCTCGGTACATTCATACTGGCCCTGAGGCGCGCCAAGGCAGCCGCCAAGCCCGACTATGTTCGCACCGAGATAGTTTATGAGCTTGCCGTCTATATTCTCGCAGCCGAGCGGCGGCTTGCGCTCATACCCCTTGTCATGGTTTCCGTGCACATAGAAAAGCGGCGCAGGTATCATCGTGACCAGAAAGGAGAGGTAGTCCGGGCTAAGGTCCCCGCAGGAGATGATAAGGTCGGTGCCGGCGAAGGGCCTGGGGTCAAAATATTCCCACAGGTATTTGCTTTCAATATCCGAAACGGCCAGTATCTTCAAAAAGAGGCCCCCTTAAAGAGGTATGCTTTTCTTTGTATACATAGATGTTATCTTATATAATACACTATAAAGTGCTATTCTTTCAAGAAGTAATTTATGACAAATACACAAATTTGGCTTTTCAAAACTCATTTTTCCTTATACGGCAATAAAAAGATTTTAAAAGCTATTGACAAACCCCGATATTTATTTTATACTGGCTAAGCGATTTGGCCCAGTAGTACAGTCGGTTAGTACGCCAGCCTGTCACGCTGGAGGTCGACGGTTCGAGCCCGTTCTGGGTCGCCACTTGCCCCTGTTTCAGGGGCAAGTTTGCTGCTATAGCTCAGTCGGTAGAGCGCATCCTTGGTAAGGATGAGGTCCCCAGTTCAAATCTGGGTAGCAGCTCCATGAAAAACCCTTGAACCGCAATGGTTTGAGGGTTTTTACTATTATTGGAAGCTCAGTCAACGACCAAAAAGGATTGAGAAAAGGATTGAGGTAGGACAAAAGATGAACCGGCCCTGTCATGTTGCAGTGGCGGGCTGGGCTGGGTGTGAGCGACAGAACAGTCAATGCGCAAAGGAGGAAAATGGAAGCAGGTGGTCGAATCGACCACCTGACAACCTGTGTCAGCGCACATCCAATTTTGGATTGGCCTACCGTCTTCGCAGAAGATGTCAAAAGGGGCCGCCCGCATGGGTAGCCCCTTTTTCGTATTTCACCGCTGTCCCCGCAACATAGAATTAAAAAGCTGGTTGCTGGCTTTGGTGTCCTTGCGCTTCTCGGTCAACTGCTTTGCGTATGCCTCAATCGCACCGCCCAGGCCGCTTGCACTAATCCTGCCAGCCGCCAGATCTCTCCGGGCCATCTCCGCTGCCTGGGTGTCAATTTCCCGCCGGTCAAGGTCGTCAAGCTGCACCGTGGGGCGGATTTCCTTATATGCGGCGCTTTGTGCTGCCCTCTGTTCCTTCTCCTGCCGCTCCCGGTATTCCACACTCAGCCGCCGCCGGGCTGCTTGATACTCCGGGTTGTTCCGCCGCATTTCCTCCAGCGTCAGGGCGTCAAGATATGCGTCCTCGGTGGCGTAACTGCTGCGGTTGACTACATCAAAGACAGAGGGCTGATCTGTCCCCAGCTTTGCCGCAAACTTCGCGGCGGTGTCCTGTCGGGTTT
>CAZSRK010000054.1:0-15050 GCA_964609305.1 uncultured Oscillospiraceae bacterium | reverse complement strand
TTTCTTTTATATTAAGCGTTTGCTTAACGAAGCTTGTTACCCTTCGGGGAGGTACTTTTCTTTGTTTGAAAGAAAAGTACCCAAAAGAAGCAAACCAAAGGGGGACGGCTTGCGAAAGTCCCCCTTTGGAAACCCCCTCCTAAGGGATAAACGGGAACATCTGAAAATTGCAGCAGCAGTTTCCGGGGCGAAATGGCAAGTACAGATCTGTACGTATGAACAACCGCGCTGCTCCCGCTACGCGCGGAGATCGCTTTGCTGAAGATAAATATCCGGTTTGTTTTTACCCGCTAAACCATTTTTTCTGTTAGCGGCAGCGGTATTAGAAGTACGAGGTATAGAATTTGCACTAAGACCCGAGGCAACTGCTTCTCCATCAGGAGGGGGATTCTCAAGGGGGACGACGTCCTCGCAAGCTCCATATCAACTCGCAACCGGCAAAAGCCGATTGCTCACTCATTTCGCTGCTCGTCCTTTTTCAAATCGAAACATCTGTTTCGATTTGAGTAAGGAAGAAGGAGGGAGCGGATATGAAGTTTTCGCAGTTCCTGCGGAAACGTAATGCAGCGAGCTTCTTCTGACGTCGTACCCCTTGAACCCCTTGAGCCTGTTCTTTTGGTTACTTTTCTTGCAGGCGCAAGAAAAGTGACCCTACGGAGTTAAACAAGTTTCGTTCTTGCAAAAGGAGAAAATAAAACATGAAACGTTTCGTTTTCCTCTCCCGGGGATGGATGATGCTCGCTCTGAGGTGCTGTTTATCCTCAGCAAAACGATTTCCGCGCGTAGCGGGAGCAGCGCGGTTGTTCATACGTACAGATCTGCACTTGCCATTTCGCCCCGGAAACTGCTGTGCCATTTTCAGATGTTCCCGGTCATCCCTTAGGAGGGGGTTTCCAAAGGGGGACTTTCGCAAGCCGTCCCCCTTTGGTTTGCTTCTTTTGGGTACTTTTCTTTCAAACAAAGAAAAGTACCTCCCCGAAGGGTAACAAGCTTCGTTAAGCAAACGCTTAATATAAAAGAAAAACCTTTTGCGCCGCATTTATGCTCCCGTAAAATTAAAAACTATCCCTACGACGGCGGAAAACAGGATAAAAATTATCGGGTGCAGATTTTTGGTCGGCTTGACCCAGCGCGTGAACACCAGAAGGAAAACACACAGCGCGATCGCTTTCCAGTTGAACAGGGCAAGGCCAAACTCTTCCCCCGCGTTGAACAGGGCAATTGCGCAAACAGACAGTCCCGCCGCTGCGATCAGGCCGCTGGACGCCGGGCGCAGGCCGTAAAACGCAGACACGACGAAACGGTTGTCATGGAAGCTGCGCAGGAATCTGGCGATTATAAGAATGACGATGATAGAGGGCGTGACGATACCCAGCGTGGCTATGACTGCGCCGGGTATGGAAGCGGTTATGTACCCGACATAGGTCGCCATGTTGATGCCTATCGGCCCGGGTGTGGATTCGGAAACGGCGATCATGTTCGCGAGCATTTCCTGTGTGAACCAGCCCGTTGCGTCGGCCATATCACTCAAAAACGGCAGCGTTGCAAGGCCGCCACCGACGGCGAAGAGCCCCGTTTTGAAAAACTCATAAAACAGCCTGAGGAAGATCACCGGCGCGCGCCCCCTCTCTGCCTGATAAGGCTTATGCTGATGCCGGCGACCGCCGCGGCAAGCACGAATATGACCGGAGATACATCGAAAACGCAGGCCCCGACCATCACCAGGACAAAAATGACGCCCGTGGCTGCGTCAACGACCGAGCTTTTTATCAGCTTGAGCACCGAGTTGAAGATAAGAACGCAGACGCACACGCGCACGCCGGCAAACGCGTTCTTGACCCAGGTCAACTCCGCAAAGTTGGTTATGACCGCGGCCAGCAGCAGTATTATGACCAGCGACGGGAACACGACGCCGAGCGTCGCAATTATCCCGCCGGCCACGCCGCGCCTGTTATACCCGATGAAGGTCGCCGTGTTGACGGCTATGACGCCGGGCGTACACTGGCCTATCGCGAAATAGTCCGTCAGCTCCTCCTCGGTGGCCCAATGCCTTCTCTCAACGACCTCGCGCTGGAGTATCGGCAGCATCGCATAGCCGCCGCCGAAAGTCATGACCCCCACCTGCGCAAAGGTAAGGAAAAGCTGAAGGTATTCCTTCAGATCCCTTTTTTCTTTCTTCTCTCCCTTTTCTCTCTTCATTTGTCTTTATACTCTCCTTATGGATATCACCGCTTTATCTCGCGGCAAGTATCTGCCCGGCCAGCTCAAGCTGCTCCGGGGTGTTCACACCGATTATCTCAAGCCCCAGGTCACGCCTGTATGCGCAGATACGGCCGCCTTTCGCGGCCATGAGCTCCGGCGCGTCGGTCAGGTAGTACTCGCCCTGTGAGTTGGCGCTTTTGAGCTCCGGCAGTACGGTGCCGAGAGCTTCGGCACGAAACACATACACGCCGCTGTTGAGCTCGGTAATCAGCCTCTGCTCCGGCGTGCAGTCCTTCTCCTCCACCACGCGCACAAAGCGCCCGGCAGCGTCGCGGATTATGCGGCCATAAGGCAGCGGCACGTCGCTTGTCCCGCTGAGGATCGTACACACGGCGCCGTTTTTCTCATGCTCCGAGCACAGCCCGAGATAGCTCTCCCGCGTCAGAAGCGGCATATCGCCGCAGCAGATAAGCACATCCCCGTCATATCCCTCAAGCAGCGGCCAGGCCGACAGGACCGCATGTCCCGTGCCGAGCTGCTGTCGCTGCTGTGCGAAAGCGTAGCCCTGGAAAGCGGAAATGACCTGTTCCTTCCGGTATCCGACAACAATAATCGTATCCTCCGGTGCTATGAAATCCAGTGCGTCGAGCACATAGCTCAAAAGCGGCCTTCCCGCGGCAAGCCGCATGACCTTGGGCTGGTCATACTGCTCGGAGTGCAGCCTCGTGCCCTTTCCGGCCGCGAGAACGACGGCCTTGAGTCTCTTTCTGTTTTCCATTATATCAAACCTCCGGCGCGGTTGTCTCCCTGACTTCGGCAACCGTGAATCTGTTCGTGGCAAGGTATGTAAGTACGGAAATGGCAGCGGCGGTCTCCGTCTGCTCCAGGTTTATGAGAACGTCGGCGCGCAGACGCTCAAGCTCGATCTGCGAGGTGTATGGCACGGGCGAGCTTATCATCTCCCCGTCCTGCTCCGGCTGCGCCGTAACGCCGCAGTTCCAGTATACAAGGGAATTTTCCTGCGCAAATTCCCGGCAAAGCTGCGCATCCTCCGGAGACGAGGTCACCAGAAGCGTCGAAATTCCCGTCCTTTTGCGTATCTCCTCCGCCGCATCGGCGTAGCCCTGCTCGTCCTCAAACCAGACTCCGATGGCAAAGCCGTCCACCACCAGCGCACGTACCGTGTCCGGCTCAGCAGATACCTGCTCCGACGTTAGAAAGAACGCCGCCGGATATCCGCGCGCCGAAAGCGACCTTGTAAGCTGCTCGTCCGGCAGGCCGGCAAAGCAGAGATATACGGACGTATCGCTGCGGTCCGGCGTCGGGGTCGGCGACGGCGACTCCGTGGGCGTAACCTCCGGCGTCTCGGTGGGCACCGAAGTGACGGGGACGCTCGTGCCCGGCGTGGGCGAGGTTATGCCATAATAGGCATTGTACATTGACTGCATCGACAGCGTGGCGGCAGACAGGAATTGATCGTCACTGAGTACGACCGAAGAATTTTTTATCCTGACTATGCTGCCATAGCTGCTGCCGGTGATAGTCGACCAGCTCAGACCGAAAGTGCTGCACATGAAGCCCACGGGCACATATACCGTGCCGTAGAGGTAATACGCCTGCGCCGAGTAATAATTATCCGCAGAGTCATATGTGTTGCCGCTCTCAAGCTCGAAATATATCTGTATCGAGTTGGTCACGAGGGCGGCCGTCTGGCTGTCCTGAAAATAGCTGTAATAGATGCCAAAATATGAAAACAGTGTCGCCGGGACATAGACGCTGCTGCCCGAATAGTAGGCGTAGGCATAGTCTATCAGCGTGTCGTTTATCGATATGAAGTTCAGACCTGCGGCCTGTGCCTGCGGCGTTATAACGGCCGCAAAAGCAAGAGCAAGGCACACCACAAGAAGCGCCGCCGTGATCTTTTTTGCTGTCTTTCTTTTGTTCATCGCTGTTTTTACACCCTCCAGATCTCTCTTGCATACTGCGCGCAGGCGCGGTCCGATGCGAAAACACCGCTCTCTGCAATATTAACAAGCGACATCCTTGCGCTCTCCCTTTCGTTGGAAAGGCAGGCGTAAAGGTCGTCGTGCGCGGCAACATAGCTGTCAAAATCCGCAAGCAACATATATTGATCCCCTCCGTAAAGCAGGCCGGAGACAAGGTCGGAATAGCTCTCCCCGTCGGAAAACCCGTGGCTGAACCGATCCAGGACACGGCCGGCCGCCTCTGACGGCCGCGGGGTATAGTCCTCCCGCCGCAGCGCCGCGATATCCTCTGCCCGCAGACCGAAAAGGAACATGTTCTCATCGCCCAGAAGCGAATACATCTCCACATTCGCGCCATCGAGCGTGCCGATCGTGACGGTGCCGTTCATCATAAGCTTCATGTTGTCGGTCCCGGAGGCCTCCATCCCTGCACAGGATATCTGTTCGGATACCTGCGCCGCGGGCATGAGTTTCTCGGCCATGGTCACGCGGTAATTTTCCAGAAACGCAACCTGGAGCCTGCCGCGGCAGAGCCTGTCGCCGGCGACGTCGCGCGAAAGCGAATTTATAAGCTGTATAATACGCTTTGCCACCGTGTACCCTGGTGCCGCCTTTCCCGCGAATACGAAAGTGCGGGGAAGGAAAGGCGCGTCGGGGTCGTCATGGATGCGGTGCTGCAGATGGGTTATCAGCATCGCACACAGCAGCTGCCGCTTATATTCATGCAGCCGCTTGACATGCACGTCGAGCACCGCCTGGGTGTCCAGGGCCGGGCCGCCCTGTCTGAGTACCCAGTCGGCGAAGCTGTCCTTGCAGCGCTGCTTTACCATACGCAGCGCATCGAGGACCGATCCGTCATTCTCAAAGCGGCGAAGCTGTCCAAGCTGCTGCGCCTGACGCAGCCAGCCGTCGCCTATCAGCGAGCTGATAAGCCCGCTCAGCTCGCTGTTACACTGGCTGAGCCAGCGCCGATGGTCTATGCCGTTTGTAATGAAAGTATATCGCTCCGGCCGCTTTTCGTAAACATCCCTGAACAGTTTTTTCTTCAGGATGCTGCCGTGCAGGACCGACACGCCGTTTATGCGGAAGCACACCGCCTGACAGATATTTGCCATATACACCATGCCGGAGTTTATGACAAGGTTCGGCAGGATCTTCTCCTCCACGCCGTCCTTCTCCCGCATGAGCCAGAGCCTCCAGCGGCGGTCGATCTCGACGATGATGTCCCACACTCGCGGCATGAGCTGCTGCACAAGCCCCTGTGGCCACGCTTCGAGCGCCTCCTGCATTATCGTGTGGTTCGTATATGCGGTACTGGCCGAGACGATGTCCCATGCCTCGTCCCAGCCAAGGCCGTCCTCATCCATGAATATGCGCATCAGTTCCGGAATAACAAGCGCGGGATGCGTGTCGTTGATCTGTATGACGTTTTTCCCCTCAAATCCGGTGACCGTACCATACCGCTTTCTGTAATCGCGCACGATCGACTGCGCTGTGGCGGAGACGAAAAAATACTGCTGCTTGAGACGCAGCTTCTTGCCCTCGATATGGTCGTCTGCGGGATACAGCACCTTGGTTATGACCTCGGCAAGCGTTCGCGACTGCATCGATTCGACATATTTCCCGCTGGAAAACAGGAACATGTCAAGCTGGCTGGGCGATCTTGCCTCCCACAGGCGCAGACGGTTTATCCGGCCGCCGTCATAGCCCGAGATCAGCATATCCCGCGGCAGCGCGATGACGCTCTGGTAATCCTTGAGCTCCGCGCGGTAATTCCCGCGGCAATCCCAGCTCGGCTCCACACGGCCGCCAAAGCGAACCTCAACGGCGTCCTCATACCTTGGCACGAGCCAGCTTCCTCCCACGGCGAGCCACTCGTCGGCAAGCTCCCGCTGGCCTCCGTATTCGATCTTCTGCCGGAACATTCCGTTTTCATAACAGATGGAATAGCCCGTCACCGGAAGGCCGAGGGTAGCGCACGAGTCCATGAAGCAGGCGGCAAGCCTGCCGAGGCCGCCATTGCCGAGGCCGGCATCCGGCTCGCACTCGAATATCTCCGACGGCTCGCGCCCCATGCTCTCAAGCGCCTGCCGCAGCGGGTCCAGGACACCGAGGTTATAGGCGTTTTTCTCAAGCGAGCGTCCGAGCAAAAACTCCATGGACATGTAGTGTACCTGCCGCTCCTGTTCGTGGTGCTCGGCCGCGCTCTCACGCGACATGCTCTCGCGCACCGCCATCGCGCAGGCGCAGAACACCTGCGTATCGCTCGCCTCGCGCCCCGTCACGCCGAAATAGGCGCGGAGCTTATCCTCCAGCAGCTCCTGCATCTGTGTTGCGGAAATATTTTTCATAGTCACCATGCAGCGGTAATGCCGCCGCTCCTTTCATTATACAGTCTCCGCCTTGGGTATTACAAGAGGAAGATTTCTGCTTCCTGTCAAAGTCGTATAGGGCCCTATCTGTGCGGTTTTGTCTGCTATCACGTTTTTAAGTATTGACTGCTCGCCGACAATGCAGTCCTGCATCACGACGCAGCGGCGCAGTATAGCGCCCCGGCCCAGACGTACCCCGCTGAAAATGACACATTCCTCGACGTCTCCCTCTACAAAACAGCCGTCGGCGATCAGGCTGCGGCGGGAGACGGCGTTCCGGCCGTAATAGGTGCTCACGTCCGCGCGTTCTTTCGACCTGACGGGGCGAGAGACTGGGAAAAGCGAGTCCCGGTGCGCTTTTTCAAGCATATCCATATTCACGGCCATGTATTCCCCGACGGTGTTTATATGCCTTGCATAGTCAGGGCTGACATATACCCTGACATGTCCTCCTCCGTTTATAAAACCCTGGAGCGCGTCGCGGTGGAAGCGGCGCAGCCCCTGCGCCTCACAGTCAGCTATCAGGCGCAGGAGCACCTGCCGCTTCACGATATAGACGGAAAGCCCTGTAAACCCCTCCCCCGGGTTTTTCCGGCCGCACAGCAGTTTTGTACACCTGCCACCGGAGTCTATCATAAATTCGTTATGCTCCTGCGACGTGCCCCCGGCACGGCAGACCGCCGTCACATCGGCGCCGGAATCCACATGCGCGCGCAGCACGTCCTCAAGATCGACGTTCGCCACCATGTTTCCGTGCATTAGCGCGACATGCTCCCGCTTTACCTCGGATATAACGCTGCCAACGGCGGACAGCGCCTCCATACAGCCGCGGTAATCACCCTGCCGAGCCTCCGGAAGGCCAAACGGCGGCAGGATCTGGAGACCGCCGCTGTGACGGCTGAGGTCCCACTCCTTACCGCTGCCCAGATGGTCGAGCAGCGACTGATAGTTTTTCTGCATTATGACCCCGACTCCGCGGACGCCGGCGTTTGTCAGCATCGATAGAGAGAAGTCGATCGCCCTGTACCGGCCGCAGACGGGGATAGCGGCGCTGGTTCTCTGCGCGACCAGCTCCCCGAGCTTTTCCGACGAGCGGAATGCATATATCAGGCCGTAAAGCCCGTTCATAACTTACATGCCTCCTCCACACTGTCAAACAGCATCGCTCCGGCGGGGATCACGGTGCCCTCTCCCACAATGGCATAGCGCACACGGGCCCCCGCACCCACACGCGCGCGGGGCATCAGTATGCTGTACTCCACGCTTGCTCCCTCTCCGACGAACGCGCCTGTTGAGAGTACGGAATTTATCGCCGCACCCAGCACGGTGCAGCCCTCGGTGACTATGGAATGGTTTATCATGGCCCGCTCGCCGGTGTAATGCGGCGGCAGTATCGGGCTGCGCGCCCGTATGGGCCACGCCGAATCGAAAAGGTCGATAGTGCCCGGGGATAGCATATCCATGTTCGCGTCCCACAGGCTCTCAATGGTGCCCACGTCGCGCCAGTAGCCCTCAAAATGGTAGGGCCATATCCTCGCACCGGCGCGCAGTATCGCGGGGATCAGATTTTTGCCGAAATCGTTTTCGGAGTCGGGATCCGCTTCGTCCCGTATGAGATACTCGCACAGCCGCGGCCATGTGAACACATATATCCCCATGGAGGCGAGATCGCTCTCCGGTTCTTCCGGCTTTTCCTCAAACCGGTCGGCAAACCCGTCCCTGCCCAGTCCGATTATCCCGAAACGGGATGCCTCGGAAAGCTCTACATGCCGGACGGCGATCGTGCAGTCGGCACCGCTGTCGATGTGCTCGCTCAGCATTTTTGAATAGTCCATTTTATATATGTGGTCAGCCGAGAGGATGAGCACATATTCCGGCTCGTATTGCTCAATAAATCCCATATTCTGGTACACGGTGTCCGCAGTGCCAGAGAACCAGCGTCCTGCCCCCTCCCCGGTCCGATACGGCGGGAGGATGCTGACTCCTCCGTCGGATATGTCCAGGTCCCAGGGCTGGCCGGTGCCTATGTATCGGTTGAGCTCCAGAGGACGGTACTGCGTCAGCACGCCGACGGTGTCGATGCCGGAGTTTGCGCAATTGGAAAGGGCGAAGTCGATGATGCGGTATTTCCCGCCGAAGGGCACATTCGGCTTAGCGTTCGAGCGTGTGAGCGCATAGAGACGGGATCCCTGTCCCCCCGCCAGAAGCATCGCGATACATTGTTTTTTCATGGTTAAACTGGCTCCTTTTTGTTCCGCTGCGGCAGCTCGCCGCTTTTTCCGGGCGCGGCGGTTTCGTTCCCTGTGCCGATGCGCAAAATAAAAAAGGGCAGAGTCTCAAGTACTCCACCCTTATCAATGCGTGCGTATTCAGTTGAATTTATTCATGGCGCGCTCCGCGCCCTGGCTTATGAAAAACTCGACAGCTTCCGCTGCCTCGGACACTGCCTTTGAGATATCGACCGCATCCTGGTTCCGGAAAACTCCGAGGACCCATTCGGTCATATCATAATCCGGATGCGGCGGCGAGCCGACGCCTATCTTCAGGCGGGGGAACGCATCGCTTCCCAGATGGGAGATGATGCTCTTAAGGCCGTTGTGCCCGCCGGCAGAACCCTTCGTCCGAAAGCGGAGCTTGCCGCATGGCAGGGACACATCGTCACACACGACCAGCAGATTTCCAGGCCCCAGCTTGTAAAACCCCGCTGCCGCTTCGACGGCCTCTCCGGAAAGATTCATATACGTCTGCGGCTTCATGAGCAGGACGCTCTCCCCGCCCAGCTCGCACCTGGCAGTAAGTGACTTGAACTTCGCCCGGTTGATCCGTATACCGAGCTTTTTTTCCAGAACGTCTGCGGTCATAAAGCCCACGTTATGCCGCGTACAGGAATATTTTGGTCCCGGGTTGCCCAGAAAGACGACGATCCGGGAGACCCCGCTGCCTCTGAAAAGCATAACTCAGTCGAACAGGGAGGAGATCGATATCTCCTCGTAGATGCGCTCGATCGCCTCGGCAAAAAGCGGCGCAACGGACAGGTATTTTATCTTGCTGCAAGCGGGCTTATCCTTCGGATAGGGTATCGTGTCAAGCAGCAGTACCTCCTGGATATAGCTGTTTTCGATTAGCTCGATGGCGGGATCAGACAACACCCCGTGCGAGGCACAGGCGTAAATTTCTTTCGCGCCACCGCGCTCAACAAGGGCCCTGGCCGCGCCGGTGAGGCTTCCGGCGGTGTCTATCATGTCGTCGAGAAGCAGTACGGTCTTACCCTCGACATTGCCGATGATGTTCATGACCTCGGACTCATTGGCTTTCTCACGGCGCTTGTCAACGATAGCCATGTTGACGCCCAGCTTGTGTGAAAAATTGCGCACGCGCGCAGTGCTTCCAACGTCGGGGGACACGGCCATCACGTTGTCGTTGTTCCGGCCAAATTTCTCGATAAAATGGCTGGAAAACAGGGCGGAGCCGAGAAGGTTGTCAACGGGGATGTCGAAGAAGCCCTGGATCTGGTTGGCATGCAGGTCCATGGTGAGGACTCTGTCAGCGCCGGCTTCTGTCAAAAGGTTTGCAACAAGTTTCGCGGAGATGGGGTCGCGGCTTTTGGCCTTGCGGTCCTGGCGGGCATAGCCAAAATAGGGGATCACAGCGGTGATGCGGCCGGCAGAAGCGCGGCGCATTGCATCGATCATGATAAGCAATTCCATAAGGTTGTTATTTACAGGCTTACAGGTCGACTGGACGATAAAAACGTCGCAGCCGCGGACAGGCTCATAAATTGAAACGGAACACTCACCGTCGGCAAAGGTCTTGCTCTCCGACTTACCCAGCGGCTTTCCGAGACTTCGGCAGATTCCCTCCGCCAGGGCAACGTTGGAGTTTCCGGCAAAAACCTTTACCTCTTTCCCATGTGAAATCATTTGTTGAAACCTCACTCTCTTTATCTTACGGCACTGGCCGCTTTTTTTACACTTTTTGATTATAACAAAGATATGGGAAAAATTAAAGAGTAAATATGGGCTAATCCGTGACTATTGTGTTTTTCTTTTACCAAGATTATTTACACCGTCGGGTTTTTCGTTTATAATATTCTGGCTTTAGTATGTAAATTTATATTCAAAATAGAAAGTGGTATGTTTCATTATGCTGGAATTCGAAGAATACAAAGTGAAGTTAAACGCGCAGAAGCCGCGGCTCGAGACACTGAAAAACGCGCTGAAGCTCGACTCCCTGCGAAGCGAGATCAGCCAGCTTGAGGAGCAGGCCGCGCAGGAGGGCTTCTGGAACGACCCACAGTCGAGCCAGAAGGTGCTCCAGCGTACAAAACAGCTCAAAAACAAGGTCTCGACCTATGAAAAGCTCAGCGCGCAGTGGGAGGACCTGTATACAATATGCGAGATGGCCCTCGAAGAGAACGACGACAGCATGCTCGACGAGCTCGTCACCGGATATGAGCAGTTCAACCAGCAGCTTGAGCAGGCTAACCTCTCCACGCTGCTGTCCGGCGAGTACGACGCAAACAACGCCATACTGACGCTGCACCCCGGGGCGGGCGGAACGGAGGCACAGGACTGGGCCAGCATGCTCTACCGCATGTATACCCGCTGGGCGGAGCGCCACGGCTTCAAATACACCCTGCTCGACTGGCTCGACGGGGAGGAGGCCGGCATCAAATCCGCCACCATCAAGATCGAGGGCGAGAGCGCCTACGGCTATCTCAAGAGCGAAAACGGCGTGCACCGCCTCGTGCGCATCTCCCCGTTTGATTCCTCCGGCCGGCGCCAGACCAGCTTTGCCGCCGTCGAGGTCATGCCCGAGATCACCGACAATACCGAGATCGAGCTGCGCGACGACGACATCAAAATGGACGTCTACCGCTCCTCCGGCGCGGGTGGGCAAAAGGTCAACAAAACCTCCTCCGCCGTGCGTCTGACCCATATTCCGACCGGTATCGTCGTCTCTTCCCAGGTAGAGCGCAGCCATTTCCAGAACCTTGAAAACTGTAAGGACATGCTGCGTGCAAAGCTTGCCGAGATAAAGGAACGCGAACACCTTGAGAAGATCAGCGACATAAAGGGCGTGCAGATGAAGATCGACTTCGGTTCGGCCATACGCTCCTACGTCTTTATGCCGTACACACTTGTAAAGGACACGCGCACCGGCTATGAAAACGGCAACATCACCGCCGTCATGGACGGGGATATCGACGGCTTTATAAACGCATACCTGGCCATGAAAGCCACAAATTAAAAACGTTTATCACCCATTGAGGGAGATTGCAAACCATGAGAGAGAGAAAGATCAGGCTTGCTTTTTCAAAAATACTGTCATGTGCCGTCATGCTCGGCCTGTGCTTTGCTTCGGCAAGCTATAACAGCGCGCCGAGCGCGGCGCAGGACGCCACTGCCGCCGCCGGATATACCGTTGCCGGGGAGCAGACGCAGATGCCGCATCCGCTCGAGGCCATGGAGAGTATGGCTCCCGAGGATATCCCGGAGCCCGAGTACTACACCTTTTCCATGATAGGAGACTGCACTCTGGCCTCGTCAAGCTATAACGTATCGCTGTCCAACTCCTACAATAATATCGTCGGCGACGACTATTCCTATCCCTTCGCGCTCACGCGCGACTGGTTCATTGACGACGATTTTACAATCGCAAACCTTGAATGCGTGCTGTCGGACTACGACGTACCCACGGACAAAAATTTCGTATTCCGTGCCAGCCCGGACTATGTCAATATTCTGACCGAGGGCGGCGTCGACTTTGTGACGCTGGACAATAATCACGTACTCGACTACGGAGAGCAGGGCTATGCCGACACAAAGGCCGCGCTCGACGGCGCAGGCATCGGCTACGCCGGCCGCGACGAATGGACGCTCGCCCAGGTGGGCGAGATGACCGTCGGAGTATACGCCGTGTCCTTTGGCAGCGTCGAATCCATACGCGCCGGTATCCAGGCTCTGAAAGACAACGGCGCGGAGTTTATCATCGCCTGCCTGCACTGGGGCGACGAGGGCAGCTATGACGTAAACGACCTTCAGTATGAGCAGGGACACGCGGCGGTCGACGCCGGCGCGGACATCGTTATGGGCAGCCATCCGCACACACTCCAGCCGTATGAATTGTACAACGGCAGCTACATATATTACAGTATGGGCAACTGGACCTTTGGCGGCAACACGGATCCCCGCGATAAGGACACCGTCATGGTCCGATTCACGGTCGAGCGGCAGTATGACGGCAGCACCGCGATAACCTCGATCGAGAACATCCCCTGCTCCTGCAGCGGCGTCATGAGCGGCAACAACTATCAGCCCTTTGTCTGCGAGGAGGGAAGCGAACAGTATTACCGCGTCCTGGCAAAGCTTGACGGAAGCTTCGACGGGGCGAACCTGTCCATAGGATATGAGTATAATTTCAATGAATATTGATTTGAGGTGTTATCCCCATGCCCGTCATAAACACTCCAATAAAAATCGGCCCCATGCGGCTTAAAAACCGTGTTATGATGGTCGCGATGCACCATCTGTACACCGAAAACGGCCTGCCCACGCCGCGCTTCAACGAGTATTACCTCCAACGCGCAAAGGGCGGCGCGGCGCTCATCACGGTCGGGGCCTGCCGTTTCGACGACTATGGCGCCAAGGCCTCAACAATGTCTCTGCGTGACGATACCTGCATCGATAGCTGGCGTTCTTTCACGCAGCTTATCCACGAAAATACCGATTGTAAGGTCTCCGTGCAGCTATATCATGCCGGGCGCTACATGAAAAAAGAGGAAGTCATCGCCGACGACGAGGCGATAGCCCCTTCCCCCGTTTATACCCCATTCACACACGAGACGGCGCGGGAGATGACGCGGGAGGATATAGAGCGTGTCATCGCCGATTTCGCCGCCGGAGCCCGCAGGGCAAAGCAGGCGGGCTTCGACGCCGTGGAGATATCCGCCTCCGCCGGTTATCTGCTGACCCAGTTTCTCGCCCCGCTTACTAACCAGCGTACGGACGAATACGGCGGCTGCTTTGAAAACCGCTGCCGCTTCCCGCTGGAGGTCGTCTCCGCCGTACGCGGCGCGGTCGGCAAGGACTTTCCCGTCATCATCCGGCTGACCGGCAACGACCTCGTTGCCGGCGCGCGCGGCACAGACGACTGCGTCAGATTTGCCGCGCTTGTCGCGCCGATGGTCGATATGATAAGCCTGACCGGCGGCTGGCACGAAAGCCGCATCCCTCAGCTTACGGGCGAGGTTCCCCGCGCCGGGCTGCTGCATCTGGCGCGGGAGGTAAAGCGTGCCTGCGGCGTTCCCGTGGCGATGGCCAATCGTATGGGCTCCCCGCGTGCGGCACAGCAGGCGCTGGAGCTCGGCCTGTGCGACCTTGTCGCGCTGGGACGACCTATGGTCGCCGATCCCGAATGGGCCGGCAAAGTCCTGTCCGGGCGCGAGGACGAGCTGCGCCCCTGCGTCGCCTGCAACCAGGGTTGCCTGGCCGGAACATTTTTTGAAAGGCCCGTTCGCTGCCTGTCAAACGGACTTGCCGGACGTGAATACCTCTTCCCGTTCAAAACCGTGGACAGGCCGAAAAGACTTCTCGTCATCGGCGGCGGCCCCGCCGGCTGCGAGTTTGCGATAAGGGCCGCCTCGCGCGGACATGAGGTAACGCTCTGGGAAAAGAGCGGCCATCTCGGCGGCTGGCTCGCGCTGGCGGCAAAACTGCCGGCACGGCACGAATTCGGCGAGCTCATCGCCTGGCACGGCCGGGAGCTTGAGCGTCTGGGTGTGCGCGTCTGCCTGAACACCGAGGCCGACGAACAGTCCGTGCTCACCGGAGGCTTCGACGAGGTCGTTTTCGCAAACGGCCGCGGTTACAAGCCCGTATCGGTGCCGAGGAGCGAAAACGCGGTGCCCGTCTATACAGCGGAGGAATATCTCCGAGAGGAGCCCGTGCTCGGCGACCGCATCGCCGTTATCGGGGGTTCCTTTGTAGGGCTCGAATGCGCGCGCAAGCTCGTTATGGACGCTGCGATGGGGCCCGATCTGTTGTTTTACCTGATGCGCTACGGAGTTGAAAGCGCGGAAAAACTCTCCGAAATGCTCAAGGATTCAGCGCGCGAGGTTGCGGTGTTTGAAAAGCTTCCCAAGGTCGGCGCCGGATATGAGCCCGGCATCGCCTGGCCCGTGCTGGGCGACCTCGGCTATTACGGCGTTGCGATAAACAAAGCTACCGAGGTGTTGGAGATAACGGATTCCGGGGTCATGACCGACAGCGGGCTTTGGCCCTGCGGCGCGGTCGTCATGGCTGTCGGCACGCTTGAGGACGGCGCGCTTTTTGATACACTGCGCGGCAGGCTGCCCTGCCACAGGATAGGCTCTGCCGAAAACCTCTGCCGGGCAATAACCGCGATAGAGCAGGCGGCCGAGCTCGGTATGACTATCTGAGCCAAATACGGCAAAATATAAAAACGGCCCTGCGGCAGTGCCGCAGGGTCG
>CAZSRK010000053.1:0-15076 GCA_964609305.1 uncultured Oscillospiraceae bacterium | reverse complement strand
ACTTGGTCACGCCGCCCTCTGCGGCAAATAGTTTCTTGTCACTATTAATCCAAGTGTTTCAGCGGTTTTTAGTACACTTCCAGTACACTTCAATTATGAAAAAAACTCGTATCTGGATTATTCGAAAAGGCTTTTCAAGATCTGCCTATGAACTGTATAGGCAGAGGAAAGAAAACAAATACTAATTTGGAAGAAGGTGATAACATGCGAATTCCAAAGCACATAGGAATTATCCCAGACGGAAACAGGCGATGGGCAAAACAAGCGGGTCTGCAAAAACAGGATGGCTATGAGCACGGCTTAGCGCCGGGGCTGGATTTGCTGCGTCTGGCAAGAGACGCAGGAATTGATGAGATCACTTATTATGGATTTACCACTGATAACTGCGGACGTCCTCCGGAACAGGTAAAAGCTTTTTCCGAGGCATGCGTAGACGCAATTAGCCTTATCGCATCAGAGCCGGTTTCAATTCTTGTGATCGGTGACAAAGACGCTCCTACGTTTCCTAAGGCAGTTCTGCCATATACAACTCGAACGGATTTGAATGGCGGCGGTATTCGGGTCAACTTTCTCGTCAATTACGGATGGGAATGGGACCTGTCTCAATTAAGAAATCCCGGCAACAATCGCAAGAAAATTTGCGGGGAACTTCGCTCCCATGACATTTCACGAGTTGATTTAGTGATTCGTTGGGGAGGTATGCGCCGTTTATCCGGCTTCCTGCCCGTACAGTCAGTGTATGCGGATTTCTTTGTTGTGGACAGACTATGGCCCGATTTCCAACCAGACGATTTTTTTCAAGCGCTACAATGGTATCAAAAGCAGGATGTGACACTGGGAGGCTAACATTGTATCCGGCGCTGGGAAATTAACACTTGCCAAACAAATCTATTGATATAGATAAGCGCCCCTCCTGTCAAGCAGTATGGTATATGCTTGACAGAAGGGGTGCTGTTCATTACTGACCGGCAATTGTCTACCTTGCCCTGCGGTCATGTGCAGGATCGCTGTAATATTCGTGTTTGGCAGTATACATCCGTATCTCAGCGGCTTTTACAAGTGGCTCGGGATCATATACGGGAGCCGGAAGCCATGCGATGCCATAAGAGATATAATAACCTTTCTGCTCCAAAGCAATAGCCATTGCCCGACAGTGGTGAGCAACCTCGGACTCATCCTCATCAATGGCAAAAACTAAAAACTCGTCTCCGCCAACCCGATACGCACACTTGGGTCCAAAATGATCGCAAATTTCATCAGAAATAGCGCGCAGCATTGCATCGCCGGCCTCGTGACCTTGCTCGTTGTTCAGCTCGTGCAGGCCATTGGCATCCATATACACACAGCAAATCCCGCTCTGGCACTCCGATGCGATATGAGGAAGATCTGTCTCATAGCGGTTGCGGTTATACAGGCCGGTCAGCGCGTCCTGTTCACCCTGCCGCTGTATTTTACGGTATGTACGCGTATTTCCGCAGAGCATGGCAAAACTGAATCCCACGCTCTTTAGCATCGCCGCACAGTCTGTGTGTTTGGATAACCCGCTGGCAGAGAGCACCCCACGAATTATGCCGTCAGCATCCTCCACGGGGACGGACGCCAAATCGCTCATTTCTTTGGGCAAATCAGGTAACAGTTCCTGAATCTCTTGCTGTGTATGCACCGAGATATCCTGGTGCCCGGCCATAAAGTAATCCGCGATCACAGGCGCGTTTTCGAGAAGAGCTACACCCAGCTGGGATTCTCCCCCTTCCTCCCAAAGATAATCCGCTTCCTTGCTGTCTCCTCCTAACATTGTGAAAGCGACCCTCCTGGCTGGAAGCATCCTTGCGATCACAGCAAGGGAGCGGGTAATATTCTCTTTTTGTTCATGAGCGTTGAAAAGCAGCTTTTCCACATCGTAAATATAATTGAGGGCATCCAACTGGCGCTGCTTCTCACCGGTCTCACGCCGGACATAAAACACCAGCCACGAAATATAGATCAGAAAGGCAATACACCCGAGAATCAGAAGCAGATTCAGCATGCTGCGGATATCCCGGGCCCCGGAAAAAACCAGATCCTCCGGGACGGAGAGCACCACGCGCCACAGATTGATCTCCAGCGGCGTATAGTAAAAGTACAGATGCTCACCCGTGGTATTTGAAACAAAGACAACGTAATTACTTTCGCCGTCCACCAGTCCCTGACGGAGCAGGTCATTGTCATAGCCTTCAGCCATAGGTCGGGAACCGAGATCCCATATATTCCCCAGTTCTGTGTGCCAGGTATCGATTAAAAAATCTCCGGTTGCGCCATCGATAACATATACTGCCGCTTCGCCGCCATATGGCGAATATGGAAGATCCTCTACAAGTTCTCCCAGCTCTATGACACCGTAGAGCAGGGCAATTACCTTGCCTTCACGCTCTATCGGAACAAAGTGGCGCACCACATAATCTGTTCCATTCAAATCCAGGACTCTATCTGAAATATGCGCACCTAAAGCAGCCTCTCGCTCAAATGAGAGCTGTCCGGTCACATCCACACGTGTCCCACTGGCAGTAATGACTTCATCGCTGGGCAGCAAAAGCTCCAGCCGCGAAAAAAACGCCCCCGTGCTTCGATAAAAGCTCAGGAGGTCTTCCGGCTCTCCCACGTTAGAAGCCATCAGTTCCGCCAGAAGACTGAGTTTATCCCTGTCGGAGTTAATATTCATCTCCAGACTGTGAGACAGCTCCTCCGCCTCTTCGGCCAGACGGGTAAAGCTCACATCTTCCTCAGTTTTGTTTATCCGTCCCGTTACAATAAAGCTTGAAACCGCAAGCAATAGAACAAGTACCAATGTCGCGGCCAGCGGACTTCTCCATTGCACAAAGCGTCTTTGCATATTTTATCCTCACCTGTGATGTGATGTTTTGTTTATTGGTATATTTTATATACATAAGATACATCTTGTCAAGTTCACCCAGGCACGGCCTTCCATATTACACTGCGTCATGAGCAAGACTTTTTTGCCCGGTACCGCCGCAAATCGACAGCCGCGGGTCAATACAACTTCCGGAGCAATAAAAATAGGGGCGCGCCCCTGGCGCGCCCCGCGAACTGATTATGCTTTTTTACTCTGCCTTTGCAGCGGTGATTCCAACCTCACGGCCGAGGGTCATGGCAATGCCGATGCTCACGCCGGATATGGGCGTAAAGTACTGCATACCAAACCTGCGCCCGCAGCAGTTGCCGGTCGCGTACAGCCCGGGGATCTTTTCATAATTCATGTCCAGCACACGCTGCTCGCCATCCGTTACGAGGCCGCCGACCGTGACAAGCATGAAGCCGAACTTTGTGGGCGAGTTGACCTGCATGAACAGGAAATCCGTCAGCGGGTCGAGCAGCTTTGCATCGCGCCCGAAGTCCTCATCCCGGCCGGTTTCACAGAATTCGTTATAGCGCTTCAGCGTAGCGACGGTATTCTCATATACCTCGCCCTCAAAACCGGCGTTCTTTGCAAGTTCCTCGATGCTGCGCCCGTAATACACCACGCTCGGGCCGAACGGGCCGGGCGCTTTTGCCTCGTACTTACCAAGCTCCGGATTCGCCTTTGCAAAGGCGAACAGGTCGTCAAGTCTCTTGACGGCGGTACCGTCGTTTACGTCGAAGCCGCCATGCGCGGGGACACCATAGGACAGCTCGTTTTCCAGGCAATGCTCGTCAAAAACGGTATATGTAGTGCCCCGGACCGTCTGGTTGCCGGAGAATCCGACAAGCTCGGTCCCGCCAAAGACTTCATTGCAGAAACGCTTACCCTCACCGTTGAGCCAGACTCCGCCGAAAGAGCAGTAACCACCCATGGAGCCGATCTGATTCCCGCCCATGGTCGGCAGCGGGCGCGTCTCTAGCCGGGCGCCAACCCAGACGCCCATCTGTATGCCGCGTCCGTTGCGTCCCCCGTTGCGCATCGGCTTTTCCTCAGGTGTGTAAAGGTCGGTCAAATCCACCGCAAGATCATGCAGCATCTCGGGATTGGCCGAGAAGTCGCCGGCAGCGAGGATGACGCTTTTTTTGCCATTGTACTGATAGTAATTGCCTTCCCTGTCCTTTCCGATAACACCGGTCACGCGCTCACCAGTCTTGACAAGCTGCATGGCTTCAATCCCGTAAAAAGCACGGGCGCCAAGTGCGACGGCCTTATCCTGATTGAGCTTTGCTACCTCCGGAAGTGTCGGATGACCGGGCCAGCCGCGCGGGTCAGGGAACTGCGCCGTGCCGTTCCAGAAGCGGAATCCGTTGAGGATAAATCCGCCGTTTCTGGCCTCTTCCTTGAATTTCTCATTACCGTTTGGCCAGAATGCGACATGCATATTCTTAAAGCCCTCTTCGTCCATAACGTCGGAAAACCAGTCGAAGGCGGCACCGGATTTCTGAGCGAATTTCATCACCAGTTCGCCGTTTGCACGGTTTCCTGCGCGGCGCATCCACTCGTTATAAAATTCGATCGGGTCAACCTCGGGCACACCGCGGTCTTTGAGGAATTTTGAATTCAGATGGCCGATGTCGCGGCCATAGGACGTGTACTTGTCCTCCGTCTGAAATTCTATACCGATGGTCGAAGCCCCGGCCTCCTGTGCCGCACGGAATGCGGTTGTGCCGGAATACCCGAGACCGATAACTACAACATCGGCATCGTAAGTCTCCTTGATAAGACTTTTCTCAATGGGTTCAGGGGGAGTTCTCCAGCTCATAATAAAGCTCCTTTCGATTATGATAAAGGCCCGCGCCTTGTTGAATTTAATATAATTATAAATTTTTTGAAATCAAGCGTCAATTACAATACAGTTACTATTGTTTTAAATTGTCATGCAGCTCTTGCATAAGTCAATCCGTTTTCTTCGCAGACGAAGTCAGCGCTGGCCGCGTTCGATATTGCACTTTTAGGCGGCATACGGTATACTTATCCCAGTATTATTCGGGAGTGATGAACGTGAAAACCGTCAGACTTGGAAAAAGCGGTCTGGTCGTTACCAAGCCCGCCATCGGCTGCCTGCCCATACAGCGCCGGAGCTTTGACGAGGCCAGGGAGATACTCCGCGCTGCATATGACGGCGGCATACGGTACTTTGACACGGCAAACGGCTACTCCGACAGCGAGGAAAAAATCGGATACGCGCTCTCCGATGTCAGGAAATATATAATCATCTCTACAAAGAGCATGGCGCGCGACGCAAAAACACTGCGGGAGCACATCGAGACAAGCCTGAGCCGCATGAAAACGGACTATATTGACCTGTTCCAGTTCCATTTCGTGCGGGAGATGATAACGCAAGACAGCGAGCTCTATCAGGCGGCGCTCGAGGCGAAGAGGGCCGGGCTGATACGGCATATCGGCGTTACCACACATGACCTGGAGCTTGCTTTCCGGCTTGTGGACAGCGGCCTTTTTGAGACCATGCAATATCCGTTCAGCTATCTATCCCAGCCGCGGGAGATAGAGCTTGTCAGGCACTGCGGGGAACTCGACGTCGGTTACATAGCCATGAAGGGGCTTGCCGGCGGACTTCTCACAAATGCGCGTGCCTGCGCCGCGTTCATGAACAGATTTGAAAATGTCGCGCCCATCTGGGGCGTCCAGACAATGGAGGAGCTTGCACAGTGGCTGGAGCTTGCAGAAAATCCGCCTGACCTTGACGACGGGCTGAGGGAGTATATTGAAAAGGACAGGGACGAGCTCTCCGGCGCATTCTGCCGCGGCTGCGGCTACTGCATGCCCTGCCCAGTCGGTATCGAGATAAACAGCGCCGCCCGCATGGACATGCTGATCCGGCGCTCGCCGTGGAGGCCGTATTTCACACCCAGATGGCAGGAGAAAATGTCGCTCATCGAAAACTGCCTGCATTGTGGGCAGTGCAAATCCAAATGTCCCTACGGGCTTGACACCCCCGAACTGCTGCGCAGGAACCTGGAAGATTACAGGGCCTTTTACGAGCAGCACAAAAATGAGTTGTGATGTTATGCAAAAACACATGCCCGCCGGGAAAACTGGCGGGCATGTGTTTTTCGGTTATAATCAGCTCTGCTCACCCAGATAGAGCTGGACCCGGCTTTGGATAAGCCGTGTCGTCTCCTCTACGGTCTTATCTCCGGCAAAATACGCGGCTGCCTCCTCATTAATTATATTGCTGATGCTGCTGTCATATCGGGAGGTCTTGTTGATCGAATAGATAACGTCGCTCATCACATCAATATCACGCTGTGTCGGCTCCGTAATCGTAATTGTATAGCGGTCGGTTTCTAAAATAATTCCTGCCTCTCTGATATCTATCTCCGGATTGGAAAGCTTGGCCGCCAGCGCCTGCGCATTAACAGGAAAACAGACGGCGGAACCATTGGTCGAGAAGGCCTCATAATAGAACTCCGGCAGATAGAAGCTGCGCACAAAGTCCCATACAGCCTGTCTGTACTCTGTGGAGGCGGAAATTGCAAAGCTGTCCTGCGGAACAAGCGCATTGCCCAGGCCGTCAGCCGTCGGAAACCCGATAAGGACCGGGTCATCAAAGAAATAGTCAAAACGCTGGACCTCACATATTGTGGACAGTTCGTCCCATCTGAACAACATTTCCCCGTTCTCCACCCATTCACGGGGCGTCAGGCCGTCGTCGTACCCCTCTTCGGGGGCATATTCCTTGCATATATACAGCAAATTTTGAAATTCCTGACTATCAAATTTTGCCTCTCCCGCGTTCCAGTTCACAAAACAATCTATGTTGACTGACAACAGCTTGTATAAAACAAAGCTTCTATCCATGCTCGGACCAAATAAATTGCCGTCAAAGCCTATCCTGTCCAGCAGATCCCTAAGCTCCGTGAATGTCAGGCCCACAATGTCTGAAGCTATGGAACTGTCTGCTGCCATCACATCAATATTAAAGCTTATCGGGAGCTGCCACAGCACGCCGTCATGCTCAGACGCCTCGATAATGTTCGGGACAAAGCTGTCACGGCCGAGCCCGCTGTCGCTGTCAATAAAATCATAGAGATCGGCCAGATATCCCGCCCGACCCAGGGTTTCCGCGTCAAGCACATATCCAACGCTGGAAAAATAGAAAATATCTGGTACCTCTCCTGCCAAAAGTCGCGTAGTAAACAGCGTTTCATTCTCGATTACCTCGAGCTCTATCCTGTAATCCTCATTGGTATCGTTAAATTCAAGCACCTTTTCCGTTAAAACGGAAGACAGCCCGTCGGATACCATGGTTATCACCTTGCGCTCATCCGGTTCTTCGGCGGAGTGCTCGGTAAACACATAAAATTCGGTCTGGGTCACCACCGCATATTCCGTTAGCCCCAGCTTGGCTGCGGCTAAAACATATCCGTCGATAAAGTGCTCAGACAGTGAAAACAGCAGAGTAAGCTCATCCCCACTCAGTGAATAGGAATATATCCCGCTGTCGTCGCCACTTAAAAGGAGCTGCCCGTCATCTGCGGAAAAAACACTCACGATATTCAAGTCCAGCTTCACCATCTCGCCCCAGTCCCGGTTTTCCGCATCCACAAGCTTCAGCCTATTTCCCGACATAAGGCAACACGGCGTGTCCCCGGACATCGCAAAGCCGTAGCAGTCCCCGTCGTTTTCAATAGTGTACATGATTTCCAACTCGGACGAAAGCGCGGTAACCGCCGTTCTGCCGCCGCTGAGCCCCCAGCATATGTAGAAGTTGTTTTGCCGGTCGCTGCGCATGCCGACGACACGGCTTACCTGCTCCGCTGGCAGCTCAAGCTCCAGAAAAGCCATGCTCTGCCCTGTCCCGCTAAAACCCTCGATGGCATAAGTTCCGTTTCCAGTCTCATATAAAGTCCATATAACGCCATTCCCTGTTCCCGTCAGGGCACAGACCTCGTTTTCAGGGAAGAAAAATGCTCCGATTTCGCCGCTTGAATCGGATGATAAAACACAAAAGCGGCTGTCTCCGACCGCTTTTCCGCAAAGGACGATATCGCTTCCAGAGCTGTACTGGGCAATAGAATATACAAGCTCGTTTCCCGTGTCTATCTCCACCCTGTTTGCTGACAGTGCTAATTGGCTTAGTCCACTCTGATTAATACCACATGCAGCTAGCGTAGCAATTATAGTAGCAATTATAAAAGAAACTATAACTAGAGTAATACATCTAACACGGCCCATTTCGGGTTCTCCTCAATATAGTTCTCTTATTTCAACTTCCAAACACATAAAGTGTAGCACTTGCTCCGTATCCCTTATCTGGATATTCACTAGAAGTTGCACATATACCAGAAACACTGTAATTTCCAAACGTATTATATGGAACAAACACTGACACCTGCGTGCCACTTACGACATAATTATTGTATCCATTTACGCTAACATATTTATAGTATGAAGAAAAACTAGAAATTACCTGCGCACCATTACAATAATATGTTCCAGTATGACTTCCGACAAATCCTATTTGATAAGTCATTCTAGGGGAAACCGCAGCTTCTACCCAAAAGCTATCCGCTTCTTCCTGAGTTGCAAAAGAAAACGCAAATAAATTGAATGCAAAAACTAATACCAGCACCACTGAAACAATTGCTTTCTTCAATTTTGCCACTCCTCATAAAAAATTTAGAAATATACATTTCTGTAATTAAATATTAACACATTTTTTCACAAGGAACAATTAACAATATTTCCATTAATTATCTGGGGATTTTGTCTAATTATACAATTTATTTATTGATTTACCCAAATTTCAGTTCATACTAACAACAGATACACCATAAGGGGGATAGTCACGACAGACAGTAGTGTCGTCATAAAAGTGCCGCTGGAGGACAGCTCCTCATTCCCTCCGTATTCAAGGCAGAGCATCGTACAGTTCGTCGCGACCGGCAGCGCGGTTATGACGGTCGTGATGCCAAGGAGCATGTCGTCCTTAACGAACAGCCCGAACAGGAAATACACTATCGCCGGCAGCAGCATCAGCTTCACCGGAGTGAATATGTAAAGACGCCAGTTGCCCAGCATTTTCTTGAGGCTCATCCCGCCGAGCGATGTACCGATAACGAGCATCGCCGCCGGCACGACCATATCGCCCAAAAGCTCCGTAGCCTCCGCCAGAGGCTGCGGTATGGGGATATGCAGCAGGAATATCAGAAGGCTTACAAAGGTCGCGACAAGCGGCACGTTCACGAGCCGCCGCGGGCTGAATTTCACCTTTTCTCCTGAACCTGAGGCAAGCGATATGCCTAATGTGTACATAAGGATATTAAACGGTATATTGAAAAGTGAGGTATAAAAAACCGCCTCCTCACCAAACACCGAGGCAATCACGGGGTAGCCCATGAAGCCGACGTTCCCGAAGATGGTCATGAATCTGTAAAGCTTCCTGTCCTCACTCGGCGCGCCGATAAGCCTCGGCAGGATCGGCGAGACGAGTATCAAAAACACATACATAATGACCGAAACACCGATTATCTCAAAAACATAGCCTATCGAGATATTCGAATCACTGTTCATTACGGAGGCAAGGATCATTGCGCTCTGGCAGACATTTATCAAAAGGCGTGAGAGTTTTTTGTTTCCTATATCGTCTGTTATGCCCGTCTTGCGGCTGATTACGCCAATAATCAGTATTATCAGCAGCACGAGCATCTGGTTGATTACGGTTGAGATGTGCATTTCAGGTGTTACACTCCAAGCATGATTTTTGCGAAGGCAAAGTAAACGGCGAGGGATAGCGCATCCACGATCGTTGTAATGAACGGACTTGCCATGACTGCAGGGTCAAACCCGACCCTCTTTGCCAGTATGGGCAAGGTGCAGCCGACAATTTGTGCGCATATTACGGTGACAACAAGCGTTAAGCACACGACCGCGGCAACCAGCGGACTTATTGCCGTGTTTCCAAGCAGGAGAACGTCGACAAGAAGTATCTTTGCAAAATTTGTAACTGCAAGCGTTATACCGCACATGATGGACACACGAAATTCTTTCCACAGTACCGTAAAAATATCGCGGAAGCCGATATCTCCAAGGCTCAGCGCGCGGATAACGGTGACGGACGACTGGCTGCCGGAGTTGCCGCCGGTATCCATCAACATGGGTATGAACGCCGTCAAGGCCACCTGCGCCGCCAGCGCGTCTTCAAACGAGGTTATTATCAGGCTAGTAAATGTCGCGCTTACCATCAGCAGAAGCAGCCATGGGATACGGTTTTTGAATATCTCAAACACCCCGGTCCTCATATACGGCCTGTCGGAAGGCGTCATGGCGGCCATCTTTTCTATATCCTCCGTGGCCTCTGCTTCTATAACGTCGATTACGTCGTCAACGGTCACGATGCCGACAAGCCGTCCCTCAAGGTCGACAACCGGGATGGCAAGAAGGTCATAATCCGAAAACTGGTTTGATACTTTCTCCTGGTCGTCCGTAGTCGTGGCATAGATGACGTTTGTGTCCATAATATCCCCGACTATCGCCTCATCATCGGCAAGCAGAAGATCCTTAACGGTTATGACGCCCTCCAGCCGCCTGTCCCCGCTTGTCACAAAACAGGTATATATAGTCTCCTTATTCTCGCCAATCTTTCTGATGCGCGCTATGGATTCGCGGACATTCATATACTTTTTGAGGTCAACATACTCCGCGGTCATTATACTGCCGGCGGAGTTTTCCGGATACAGCAGATACTGATTTATCAGGTTGCGCGTCTCCGGAGTCGCCATGCGCATCACGCGCTTTACGACGTTTGCGGGCAGTTCCTCCATAAGGTCGACCGCGTCGTCAAGGTACAGCTCCTCAAGTATGCTGCCCAGCTCCGTATCCGTTATGGAGTTTATTATATACTCCTGCTCTTCAACCTCCAGGTTTGCAAATACCTCTGCGGCAAGGGATTTCGAGAGAGTTCGGAAAATCGTCGCCATCTCGTTGGGTTCCAGCCCCGTCAGGAAATCGGCAACGTCAAACTCGTTCATATCCTCGAGCCTCGCCTTTAGCTGGCGCATATTTCTGCTTTCAAGCAGCGCCATAAGGTCTGCCCTGGTTTTCTCAAAGTCCTTGTTTTCCAATTCTCTCACCCCACATATAACTAAAATGATACTGTCGCTGTATTAAATCCCAAGATACTCTTTTTGGGACTGAGTCAGCGAGTCATACTCGATACCCATCGTTTCAAGCTTACGCCTGGCGACGGCAAAGTCTATCTCCTCCGGAACCCTTATGAGTTTTTCGTCCAGCTTTCCCCGATTGTCGGCAAGGTATTTTGCGCTGAGCGCCTGGATGGCAAAGCTCATATCCATTATCTCGGCCGGATGCCCGTCTCCGGAGGCCAGATTGACCAGACGGCCCTGCGCAAGGACAAACAGGCAGCGCCCGTCCGGCATCCGATATCCGGTTATGTTCTCGCGGGCTTCATAGCTGCTGTCGGCCAAATCGCTTAGCTCATCAAGATTTATCTCGACGTTGAAATGTCCGGCATTGCACATTATCGCCCCGTCCTTCATCAGAGGGAAATGCCGTCCGGTTATGACGTCGCGGCATCCGGTCACAGTCACAAATATGTCGCCTTCTGCGGCGGCGCGACTCATCGGCATGACCTCGAACCCGTCCATCACGGCTTCGATTGCCTTAACAGGATCCACCTCGCAGACGACTACGCGGCCGCCCATTCCCCGGGCGCGCATAGCCGTGCCCTTGCCGCACCAGCCGTAACCGGCGATAACAACGCATTTTCCCGCTACTATCAGGTTCGTTGTCCGGTTTATACCATCCCAGACGGACTGTCCCGTTCCATAACGATTATCGAACAGATGTTTGCAATCGGCGTCATTTACCATGACCATGGGGAACATAAGCTCTCCCGCGGCATTCATCGTACGCAGACGATGTATTCCCGTCGTTGTCTCCTCACATCCACCGATAACGTTCGGGATCAGATGCCGGTATTTCGTGTGCATCAGCCCGACAAGGTCACCACCGTCATCGATTATTATGTTCGGCCCGCACTCGAGCACAGCACAGAGGTGCCGGATATATTCTTCCTCAGTAGCGCCGTGCCATGCATGAACGTCTATACCGCCGGCAGCGACGGCGGCAGCGACATCGTCCTGGGTTGAAAGAGGATTACAGCCGGTCACATGCATCTCTGCCCCGCCGAGGGCAAGCACACGGCAGAGGTATGCTGTTTTTGCCTCCATATGAACAGACAGGGCTATTTTAAGTCCCTCAAACGGCTTTATCTTTTCAAAATCCTCTGCGATTGAGCGCAGGATGGGCATGTTGCGGCGTACCCATTCTATTTTTCGCTCACCGGAAGGTGCAAGCGTTATATCTCTGACTTCATACATTTTCGTCATCCTCCATCGTACCGATGCGTCGGCAGCAGCGCTCAACGTTAAATATAACTTTCTGTACGTCTATCCGCGTAAACTCGCCATCCTGCAAAACGATTTTTCCATTTATTATGACTGTATCGGCATTGACGCCTGCCGAAGAATAGCAAAGCGCGGCACAGGGATCGCCAAGCGGGTTAAGAGCCGGTGTGTCAAGGTCAAAGATGGCGAGGTCCGCCAGACGCCCCGGCGCTATCTCGCCGGTTTTACCGCCAAGGCCCAGGGCCCTGGCCCCGTTCACTGTCGCCATTGCGAACGCATCGCGCGCCGTAACGGCAAGCGGATCCTCCCTTACTCCTTTGTGAACAAGACTGACAAGCTGCATCTCCCGCAGCATGCTAAGCGAGTTGTTGGACGAGGCGCCGTCCGTTCCAAGGCAGAGGTTGATCCCGGCTTTGAGCATGTCGGGCACGCGGGCGATGCCATTTCCGAGCTTCAGGTTGCTGACTGTATTGACAGCGACGTTCACACCCCGTGCAGCCAGGAGCTCTATATCCTCATCCGACAGATGCACACAGTGCGCTGCGACGGTTTTTTCACTTAAAAGCCCGCATCTGTCAAACAGGCCTATCGGCGAAACGCCGTATTTTTCAATGCAATCGCGCACCTCGCTTCTGCTTTCTGACAGATGCGTGTGAATACCAAGCCCCATATCAGCAGCATAGGACGCGATGTCGCAAAGGTATGCCTCATCACAGGAGTATGGCGCGTGCGGCGCGAGCATGAAACCGATAGTCGGGAACTTGTAGCAGGCATCATATTCGCTGAGCGCCTCGGCAAGGCGTCTCGCCCCGCCTTCGACGTCGTCCATCCCTCCGGTAAGGCCACGACTTACCACAGCGCGCATACCGCTGTCCAATGCCGCCTTCACACTTGTTGTTGGGTGCATGTGCATGTCCAGAAAACAAGTCGTTCCGCTTTTTATCATCTCCACACACGAGAGCATCGCGCCCCAATAAGAGTCTATATCCGTCATCTTATCCTCGGCCGGCATGATGCGCTCAAAAAGCCAGGTTGAAAAGCCCAGATCGTCGGCCCAGTTGCGGAAAGGCGTCATATAAGCATGGGTATGCGCATTCACGAATCCGGGCGTCATAAGCTTATTTTCTCCGTCTATCACTGTGTCAGTCTCAAATCCGACCGGAATGTCGCCAACGGCGCAGATTATTTCGCCGTCAATGCAGACATTCGTTTTTACGGCGCTCATATCGGGGATGACCGCCAGGATGTTTTTTATCAAAATCCCCATTTTGGGCCTCCGTACTACAAATTTGTCGATTAATTTTACCATTGTTTTTTTATATTTACAAGGCAGTTTATATATGAGCAGCCGCATGCGGACCGTATAGCAGGCTGCGGACAACAAAACAGGCGGTATGCACCCGCTGAGGGTCGGCATACCGCCTGTTTTGTCATAACAAGTCACTCGAATTTCCTGTCATAAAGCAGAGCTGCAATCAGCACCACGAAGCAGGAGCCGGCATTGTGTACCAGCGCCCCGGTGGTAGGCGTCAACACTTCCATGAGAGACAGCACTATTGCCACAGAGTTAATACACATCGACAGGGTGATGCTGGCCTTGATTGTCTTAACCGTTGCATTAGAGAGCCGCTTCAAATAAGGGATTTTTGAAATATCATCACTCATCAGCGCAACTTCTGCGGCGTCAACGGCGATATCGCTGCCCATGCTTCCCATCGCCACGCTTACATCAGCCGTTTTCAGCGCCGGCGCGTCGTTGACTCCATCGCCAATCATGCAAACCTTGTGATTTTCTGCCTGCAATTTCTCAATGCTCCGCACTTTTTCTTCGGGCAGAAGCTCCGCCCGGACCTCGGAAATACCAACCTGCTGCGCAAAATAATCCGCCGTTTTTTGATGGTCGCCGGTAAGTAAGACGGTACGGGTGTGCATGTCCGAAAGACGGGAAACCATGTCTTTCGCTTCTGGACGCAGCACATCAGAAAGCGCTATAACACCGATACATTTTTGACCTTCCGCTACGAGAATAGAGGCTTTCCCCTGTGTACGAAGCCCTTCCAATGCGGATTGCACCCTGTTGTCAATCGAAACTCCGTTTTCAGTAAGAAATTTCTCGTTGCCGCAAAGCAGACTGCGATTGTCCACCTCCGCAAAAATCCCCTTGCCGGTAGTCATTCTGAACGCAGTCGATTCTACCAATGGAACTTCTTTTGCCTTTGCATAGGTCACAATCGCTTTTCCCAGCGGGTGTTCGCTCTTGGCTTCAGCGGAAGCGGCCAGAGAAAGCAGGTCTGTTTCACTGATTGATTCATCAAAAGAAATCATATCGCTGACATCCAAGCGGCCATAGGTCAAGGTGCCAGTCTTATCAAAAGCAATCGTATCCACTTTTCCCATTTTTTCGAGGGCTTCACCTGACTTGATAATCACGCCATGCTTTGTTGCCTGCCCGATTGCCGCCATAATTGCGGTAGGCGTTGCCAATACAAGAGCGCATGGGCAGAACACAACCAACACGGTGACTGCGGTAACGATATTCCCTGTGAACACATAGGCCAGAATTGCGATAAGCAGGGCAACGGGAACCAACCAGCTTGCCACTCTGTCAGCTATTCTCTGCATGGAGGCCTGTTTGTTCTCTGCGTCCTGCACCATGCGGATCAGCTTTTGCAGAGAACTGTTTTCTCCTACTTTTGTTGCTGAAATATCAATCGAACCAAAGCGGTTG
>CAZSRK010000052.1:0-15133 GCA_964609305.1 uncultured Oscillospiraceae bacterium | reverse complement strand
GAGGGCGTTTTTTGCAGCTGTTGCCGGCCGGATACTAAGTAAAAATATATATAAACAAGCTGTTTTCAGTTTATGGTTTTTTCAACAGTGAATATGGAAAATAACTTTGTTTTTGGCAAATAAAGCGGAAACTTTTCGTCCCTGGTTTCTATCATCTCCGTATCCTCCGCCACACCGTAAACACTCATGAAATCGCGCGCGTCCTGCTCATCGGTGAAGGGCTGTCCGTACTCGAGCGCCAGCCTGCGCTCGGAAAAGTGCAATCCCGCCTCGGAAAACAGCTCCCGCGTCCTGCGCGCAGTTTTCCTGCGCGGGGCGCGATGCACTGAGAAGCTGGGCGAATTTTCGTCCGCTATGACGGATATGAGCCGCGCTTTGCAATGCGGCAGCCATGACAGGCACTGCTCCCCGCTGCCGTAAAATACGGAGAGGATGACGTCCCACTCCCCCGACAGCTCTTCGGAACGGGCGCAGACTGTTTTGATGTTTCCGACGCCTCTGTCCGCAGCCATTTCCCCCAGTGCCGCAAGCGCGGGTGCGTCGGGATCCAGGCAGGTAACTGAAAGGCCGCTCCATCTTCCGGCCAGCTCCACATCGACAAGGCCGATTCCGCAGCCGATGTCGCACAGCGTCCCGTCCTGACTTACGAGCGGCTCCAGAAAATCGCAAAGATGGCGGTGGAAACCAGTGAAGTCCGAGGCAGATTGCATCCAGTTTATGGTTTTTTCATTCCATCCAAAATACAAAGTCCCTCCCCCTTTTGGGAAATTATATCTGTGTCTGGCCGGAAAGTCAACAAAAGCAAATATGAAGCGCCATATTGCAATACGCCCCGAAAAAAGGTATACTTATTCAGTCGAAATAAACAACCTTATTATAACAAGAAGGAGAACGAAACATGGCGAAAGATTATGGAACGATCTATTGCCCGGCCCCACCGCTGAGCGATCCTGAATCAAATTTCAAGGGCTTTAATCCCGGCACAACGCTGCTTCCGCGCGGATATGTACATGAGGAGGGCGCGCTGCCCCTCCCCTGCGAGATAATCATGGAGCGCGACGTCGCGGTCACACTTCGCGACGGAGTAAAGATATATGTCGATATCTTCCGGCCCAACACCGACGAAAAGGTACCGGCACTGCTCAACTCCAGCGTGTTTGGCAAGAACGGCTCCTACATAACCCTGAATCTGATAGCGGAGTGGAACAATGTCCCCGACCGTTTCGGCATTCCGAAAGGCAGCCTGTCCGAGCTTCAGACATGGGAGGGCGCAGACCCCGCCTTCTGGTGCAATCACGGATATGCGGTCGTCAATATGGATCTGCGCGGCATAGGCATGAGCGAGGGCGACGCCCACTATTTCGGCAATCAGGACGCCGAGGACAACTATGACGTGATAGAGTGGCTCGCCGTTCAAGACTGGTGCAGCGGACACGTCTCCATGTGCGGCAACAGCTGGCTTGGCATCACGCAGTGGTATGTTGCGGCCAAGCGCCCGCCCCACCTGACCTGCATCGCCCCGTGGGAGGGCCACGGCAATATGTATGTCGACGAGTATATGCGCGGAGGCATCACAAACTGGGCCGCCGTACGCCTTAAAATGGGCTTTGGCAACCAGCGCACCGAGGACCTGCCCGCTGAAATGGAAGCGTATCCCCTCATGAACGAGTTCTGGGAGGAGAAGATTGCCCCGTTTGAGGACATCGTCTGCCCTGCATATGTCGTTGCGAGCTGGTGCTCCAATATCCATTGCCGCGGCACTTTCGAGGCATGGCAGAAGATCTCCTCAAAGGAGAAGTGGCTGCGCGTGCACAACACGCAGGAGTGGCCCGACTTTTACGACGAGTATCACTCCCATGATCTGCTGCGCTTTTACGATTATTATATGAAAGGCAAGAACAACGGTTGGGAAAACACGCCGCGCGTGCGCATGTCCGTCCTCGATCCCGGCGGCCGCGACTGCATCGACCGCATCGAAAACGAATTCCCGCTTGCGCGCCAGCAGTTCAAGAAGCTCTACCTGGCTCCTGATATGACTCTCAGCTATGAAAAACCTGCCGAGCACTCCACAGTCACCTACTGCGGCGACGACGAAAAGGGCGTTGCGCGCTTTAAGATATCCTTTGATGAGGAGACCGAGATCTCCGGATTCATGAAGCTCAAGCTCTGGGTCGAGGCTGACGGAAACGACGACATGGACATTTTTGCCTCTGTCTGTAAAATGGACGCTGAGGGCAAATACGTCTATCACAACGCGCGGCTGCGCCTTTATAACGGCCCCGACGAGCGTCTGCGCGTCTCCCTGCGCGAGCTGGATGAGGAGAAGAGCACCCCGGAGCAGCCGGTGCATACCTTTAAGCACCCGCAGAAGCTCTCAAAGGGCGAGATCGTGCCCATCGAGATCGGGCTCTGGCCGACCGCACTGAAATTCCATCCCGGCGAGCAGGTCGAGATCGCCATCTCCGGTATGCCCTACGAGATGCACCTGTCCGACTTCCCCGGAAAGACCCTGCCGACCATCAACAAGGGCAATCATATTATCCATATGGGCGGGCAGTATGATTCGTATCTGCTCGTGCCGTTTATCCCGGAAAAATAAACTATCGAAAGGCGGATTACCATGCTGACCAAAAGACAGAACCTGCTCGAGACCATACGCGGCGGCAATCCCGACCGTTTTGTAAACGGATATGAGTTTATGGCCTTTGTCGGCAACCCAATCGACAGTTCTGTGCACCGTCCCCGATACGGCGAGCTCAACGTCGTCAATTCCTGGGGCGTCACAAATTCCTGGCCCGAGGGCACTCCCGGCCCCTTCCCCGTACATACCGAGGACAAGATCGTCATCAAGGACATCGAAAACTGGCGCAGCTATGTCAAGGCCCCCACCGTCAAATACAGCGACGAGGAGTGGGCTCCCTATATCGAAGCCGCCGGGAAGGTTGACAGGAGCGAATACTTCGTCACGGTGGCCGTCGCTCCCGGCCTGTTTGAGCAATGCCATCATCTGTGCAAGATACAAAACGCGCTTATGAACTACTACACGAACCCCGACGAGATGCACGAGCTGATATCCTTCCTGACCGACTGGGAGCTCGGCCTGGCGGAGGAGATCTGCTCTCACCTACACCCCGAGCTTATCTTTCATCACGACGACTGGGGCTCTCAAATATCCACGTTCATCTCCCCTCAGATGTTCGAGGAGTTCTTTCTTGAGCCGTACAAGAAGATATACGGCTACTACAAGGAGCATGGGGTCGAGCTGATCGTGCACCACTCCGACTCCTATGCGGCGACGCTGGTACCCTATATGATAGAGATGGGCGTCGATATCTGGCAGGGGGTCATGACCTCAAACAACATTCCCGATCTCATCGGACAGTACGGAGGAAAGATGAGCTTCATGGGAGGCATCGACAGCGCCAAGGTCGATTTTCCCGAATGGACGCCCGAGGTCGTCGACAAAGAGGTGCGCCGCGCCTGCGACGAAAACGGCAGGCACTATTTCGTCCCATGCACGACTCAGGGCATGCCCATGAGCACGTTCAAAGGCGTCTACGAGTGCGTCAGCGAAAAGATCGACGCTTACAGCAGGGAGTATTTCTCCAGATAAACATATCGCTGTGAGATTTACCGGGTATCCTTCCTTTCCCACTGCCGCAAAAGCTGTCTGATTGTGTCCTCGTAAAGGCAATAACAAGTAAACCGTTTAAGAGCATCGATACCGGCCACGGAACTATCAGTTCTGTGGCCGGTGCCATTGTGACATGATTTTTTCGGTATAGGAATATTTGTCTTATTTGTTGACACATCTGCATGATACTCGATTGCCTGTCAGAACCGGGATAGGATCGAACGATTTTCCGCTCCTGTTCTCTGTGAAAATTTTTTGCGAAAAATAATACTAATTTCAAAAGCATGCTATTGACAAACAAAAGCGTGCTATTATTATGCCAACGCTAGGGGGTGATACAGATGATTCCTCAGGATTCCTGCGGCACACTGCTCAAGCAGATCAACGATGAACTGGAGAAGCAGGCAAACAATAGCCTGCGTGCGGATGATCTGACCATGGCCCAGATGGGCGTGCTGCTAGTGCTGGATCGGACAGACAGCAAGCAGATGACCCTGAAAGAGTTGGAAAAGGTCATCCATGTGGCCCAGTCCACAGCGGCTGGGATTGTCTCCCGACTGGAGCAGAAGGGATTCGTGGAGTGCTTTGGCTCTCCCGATGACCGTCGGATCAAGGTGGTCCGCCTATCTGATGCCGGCGCCCAGCGATGCCGGGCGTCCGAACGGGGCATGGAGGCGGCGGAGGCCCACATTCTGTCCTCACTGACACCGGCTGAACGGGAGATTTTTGCCATGCTGCTGCGCAAGGTCTGGGACTCCCTGACTTAAATGCCCACCCGGGTGCGGGCATTTAAATTGTCCTATTTAATAGCGTGCTATTAACAGTTTGCTAACAATTTTCTGTCATTATCTTGATATAAGGAGGAGCACTCATGCAGAAACTATTGCGGTACTTGAATCGCCGGCAATGGGCCATGATCGCGGCTAGCATCGCCTTCATTGTTATCCAGGTCTGGCTGGACCTGAAGCTGCCGGACTATATGTCGTCCATCACCACGCTGGTCCAAACTGAGGGGAGCGCTATGGCAGACATCCTGACTCAGGGAGGATATATGCTGCTGTGCACCCTGGGCAGCGGCGTGGCATCGGTCATCGTTGGGTACTTTGCCGCCCTGGTTGCGGCTGGGCTGGCGATGACACTTCGGGGCGAGGTCTTTGACAAAACTTTGGAATTCTCACTGGAGGAGGTGGACCGGTTCTCTACCGCCAGCCTCATCAACCGCACCACCAATGACATCACGCAGATCCAGAACCTGGTATCTATGGGCCTACAGGCCATCGTGAAGGCCCCCATCATGGCGGTGTGGGCCATCTGCAAGATTGCCGGAAAGGACTGGCACTGGACAGTGGCCACGGCTGTCGCTGTATTCGTTCTGATTTTAGTGCTGGCCATCACCCTGGTCTTCGCCCTGCCCCGGTTCAAGAAGATTCAGGGCCTCACTGACAACCTGAACCGGGTGACCCGAGAACAGCTCACCGGCATCCGGGTGGTGAGGGCCTATAACGCCGAGGACTATCAGGAAAAGAAATTCGCCATTGCCAACGACGAGGTGACGGTTACCAATATGACCGCAAACCGGGTTATGGCCCTCATGTCCCCTACCATGACCTTGCTCAGTTCCGGGCTGACCCTGGCCGTGTACTGGATAGGTGCCTACCTCATCGATGCGGCAAACATGGGGAGCCGGCTGGCTATCTTTTCTGACATGGTGGTGTTTTCCAACTACGCCATGCAGGTCATCATGGCATTCATGTTACTGAACATGATCTTCATTCTCCTGCCCCGGGCTCAGGTGTCCGCCAACCGCATCTGCGAGGTCCTGGACACCCAAGTGAACATCACCGACGGGCCGGGAGCCAAGCCGGTGGAAACCGGCACCGTGGAGTTCCAGGATGTGTCCTTCCGCTATCCCGGCGCGGCGGCGGACTCCCTTCAGCACATCAGCTTCACCGCAAAACAGGGGGAGACCGTGGCCCTCATCGGCGCCACCGGCTGCGGCAAGACCTCCCTCATCAACCTGATCCTCCGCTTCTATGATGCTTCAGAGGGCAGGGTCTTTGTGGACGGCGCGGATGTCCGCTCCTACGAACAGGAGGATCTGCGAAACCGCATCGGGTATGTTTCCCAGAAAGCGATCCTGTTCTCCGGCACCGTGACCTCCAATGTGGCCTATGGAGAAAATGGCAGGGGAGAAATCACGGAGGACGATGTTCGGGAGGCGGTGTCCATCGCCCAGGCCGCGGAATTCGTGGAGAAGATGGACGGCACCTACGGCGCGGCCATCGCCCAGAGCGGCACCAATGTTTCCGGCGGACAGAAACAGCGGCTCTCCATCGCCCGGGCGGTGGCCCGGAAGCCGGAGATCCTGATTTTCGACGACTCCTTCTCTGCCCTGGACTACCGAACGGACAGGGCTTTACGACAGGCCCTTCGGGAGAAAACTGCCGACACCACCAAAATCATCGTGGCCCAGCGCATCAGCACCATCCGGGATGCAGACCAGATACTGGTTCTGGACCACGGTAAAGTAGTTGGCAAAGGCACCCATGAAGAACTGCTGAAGAATTGTCAGGAATATCTCGAAATTGCCCAATCCCAGCTTTCCAAGGAGGAGATCGCACATGGCTGAAAAGAGAGCAAGTATAAATCAGTCTGGGCCCGGCAGTGTGGGGACCGGAGAAAAAAGTAAAAATCTGAAAAAAGCTCTCGGAGACTTTTTCCACTACATCGGCAGATACAGGGTTCCACTCATCGCGGCGGTGCTTCTGTCCCTGGCCGGGGCGGTGCTGACACTCATCGGACCAAGCTGGCTGGGCGATGTCACAAATCTGATCCAGGAGGGTCTGTCGGACTTCATGGATCTCCCCGCCGTCGTCCGCATTGCGGCGATGCTTGCAGTGCTCTATGGGTTGGGCTTTGTGGTCAACTATGTCCAGGGCTTCCTTATGGCCACCGTCACCCAACGGATCACCCAGAGTATGCGGCGGGACATCTCAAAAAAAATCAACCTCCTGCCTCTGAGTTACTTTGACACCCACGCCACCGGCGATACACTGAGCCGGGTCACCAACGACGTGGACACGGTGGGACAGTCCATGAACCAGTGCTTCTCCACCCTCATCTTCTCCGTGGCGCTCCTGCTGGGCGCGGCGTTTATGATGCTCATAACCAACTGGGTCATGGCGCTGTGCGGCATCGCCGCAGCTCTGCTGGGCTTCTGGATCGTGACGCGGATCATCGCCAAGTCCCAGGTCTACTTTGCCCGGCAGCAGACTGAGCTGGGCGGACTTAACGGTCAGGTAGAAGAGAGTTACGCCGGCCTGCAGGTCATCAAGGCGTATAACGGCGAGGCGGGCGCCCGGAAAGAGTTCCACCAGCGCAATGAACGGCTCTATAACTGCGCCTGGAAGAGCCAGTTCCTCTCCGGTATGATGCAGCCCCTGATGAACTTCATCGGGAATCTGGCCTACGTGGTGGTCTGTATCGTCGGCGCGGTACTGGCTATACAGGGGCACATCACTTTCGGAGTCATCGTAGCCTTTATGCTCTATATCCGCAACTTTACTTACCCCCTGCAGAACATCTCACAGGCACTCCAGAGCGTGCAGAGTATGGCCGCTGCATGTGAACGGGTCTTTGAGTTCCTGGATACCGAGGAGATGGAGGACGAGAGCGGCAAGACTGCACAGCTTAAAGAGATACGTGGTGATGTATCCTTTGACCACGTGAATTTTGAGTATAAGTGGAACCAGCCCATTATCCGTGACTTCTCCGCACAGGTGAAAGCTGGGCAGAAGATTGCCATCGTAGGCCCTACCGGGGCGGGCAAAACCACCATTGTAAACCTGCTCATGCGGTTCTATGAGGTCAGCGGAGGCAGTATCTCCATTGATGGCGTGCCCATCCGGGATCTGAAACGGGAGAATGGCCATGACCTGTTTGGCATGGTCCTCCAGGACACCTGGATGTTCGAGGGTACGGTGCGGGAGAATCTGGTCTATAACAAGGCAGACGTACCGGACGAACATCTGGACGAGGTGTGCGCCGCCGTAGGGCTGATGAGCCTGATCGACCAACTGCCAAATCGTTATGACACGGTGCTGGGGGACAACACTGCCCTCTCGTCCGGACAGAAACAGTTGTTTACCATCGCCCGGGCCATGTTAGAGGATGCGCCCCTGCTGATCCTGGATGAGGCCACCAGCAGCGTGGACACCCGTACGGAACTCCAGGTGCAGAAAGCCATGGATCTGCTGACCCAGGGCCGCACCAGCTTCGTCATTGCCCACCGGCTCTCCACCATAAAGAACGCCGACTGCATCCTGGTTATGAAGGACGGCGACATAATCGAGAGCGGAACCCACGACGAACTGCTGGCGAAAGACGGCTTCTACGCCGACCTCTACAACAGCCAGTTTGAGCAGGCGGCCCATACGGCTTCACTGACGCCTGGGACGTGTCAGACTATGCACAGGCGGTCATAGTCTGGCTGCCTCCGAGGCCATCATCACCAGACCCGCGCCATTGCCCTGGAGCCGCAGGGCTCCGCAACAGAGACGCAAGCGGCCGCGACATTCATGCGGTTCCGTAACAGCATAACGGCTTGACTTAAAAACAGCGCCGGAGCAAAATTCGCTTTGCTCCGGCGCCTTTCTATGTTTGCGTTATGAAAAACTTTGCCCGTCGCCAAGAGCACAACAAACGGTTGAGCTTTTACGCCTGGCTGTGCTATAATACCTTATGGACAGCCCATGTCATTCCGGCCGCTGCCAGCGTTCGGGACAGAATACAGAAATAACGAGGTGTCGGCTATGGAAATCATATGGTTCAAGCACGAGGACAACTGGCAGGACGTCAAGGACGCCACGATGAACACTATCGGAAAGAGCACGGGGAAATATCCCGACTCCGACTGGAAGCTCAGGCTCATAAGATGCGAGCATTCGCCCATACGCAAGCTCAAGTTCTCATGGCGCTGGGGCAGTCTGCCCTACTGGGTGTCGGTCCACTTTGTCCGCCACAAGGTCGGCATCGAACATTTTGTAAAGACACAGCGCAGCGACAGGACCGGCGTCGACCGGAACACCCTCGGCCAGGGCGAGTTTGTCACCCACGAATGCGAGGCCGACGCACAGGCGCTGATAAACATAAGCCGCAAACGTCTGTGCTCAAGCGCCAGCCCGGAGACGAGACAGGCATGGCAGCTTGTAAAGGACGAGGTTGCAAAGTGCGAGCCGGAGCTTGCCAGGTGCATGGTGCGGGAGTGCGTTTACCGCGGCTTCTGCCCGGAGATGTTCGGCTGCGGTTTTGACAGGACAGAGGAATTCAAAAAGGAGCTTGCCGCTTATCGCGGCGACTGAGTTCTGAATATAAAAACAGGCTGTGGCCCGCTTTCGGACGGCCACAGTCTGATTTTTATATTTTCTTTTCTCTTTTTATTATCAGCTCCAGCACTGCCAGCGCAATAAGCGCGATGCCTGACAGGCAAAGCAGCATCACAAACGTGCTGCCATATGTCCCTCCGGAGCGGTCCTGAAGTATGCCGGATATATACGGCCCTATAAAGGCCGCAGGGATGGAACAGAAATTTGAAAGGCTGAAATTGACGGCATAGTGCTCCGGCCCGTACAGGTCGCTAATGACTTTTGCGCTTATCGTGACCCCACCGCCGTAGCAGACGCCGACGATGAGCATACCGGCCGTAATCATGACGAGGTTTCCTGTTGCATTGGCCCCCAGCAGCAGCACTGCCCCGATTATTAGACAGAGGTTTACTGCCATCATACCGCGGCTGCGCCCGGCAATATCCATCACAACGCCGGTTATCGTGCGCCCGGCGCCGTTGAAGATAGATATGACTAGCCCAAGGCCCGCGGCTGCCCCGAAGAACACCGCTATGTTTGACGCGCTGTTTATTACAAGCTGGCCTGCGGAAGCCATTATCGTGTTCCACAGAAAATACACCCAAAACGAGCCCCGGCGGAGCATGTGCGACGGCGTCAGACTCACAGAGACATCCTCCGTCCCGCTGTTTTCGGCAGCCGGCGGCTTATGCAAAAAGAACGAGCCGGCAAACATAACGACAAACAGCGCCACGGCATATATCCTGAACACCGCGAATATGCCAAGCGTCTCCGCCAGGCTCTGCGCCAGAAGGCCGAGCAGAAGGCTGCCGAAGCCAAAGCCCATGAGCAGCACGCCGGAAACCAGCCCGAGCTTTTCCGGAAACCATGGAGAAACGGCGCTTATGCAGGCATTATAACCTATGCCGACGCCAAGTCCGGAAATGCCGACGCCATAGAATATGTACATGATGAGCAGCGCAGTGTCCGGGGACATGCCCCCGATAAACGACACGCACATAAATCCGATAAGGAGCATCACGGCTGACAGCCTTGCGCTGAGCCGCTGTGAAAATTTTGCGGATATTTTCCCACCGAAAAAACCGCCGAGGCAGAAGCATATCATCGTAATCGTAAAATTGAGCGACAGCTCGGCGGCCGTCATTTCCGGAAAAACCTTCTCTATCTCAACACGGAACATAGTCCACGCGTAAATAATACCGAGAAACAGCGTCATAATCAGCCCGGCAATCACCATAAGCACTCCGTGCTTTGGCTTTGGCATTTTAACCCCCTCCAAACTTACGATATTTTTCGTCACTGCAAAATATATCAGCTTTCCCGCAAATCGTCAATGCAGGCCTTTTCCGGCTACATATTTCTTGCTTTTTTATGTTGTTGACCTTATAATACCTCTCAGAAAACATAAATGACTGGTGGGGAAATAAATGCAGAACAGGCAGCCGGCGCACACCCCGAAAAATTGCCGATCCGGCCGAGGTCTTGGGTCCTGTGTCCTTGTCGTATTATTATTTGTTTTGTCCTTCCTCGTTTTTAAAAACGCCTCATATCAGACGGACGATCTTTCCGCGGAAGCCCCCGTCTCTCCCGGGGTAGATTCGCCGGGTACATCAAGCCCGGAAAACACCCCGCAGGAGCCGACGCAGGGCGACGGGTCCGGGAACGGAGATCCGGGAGAAGAGGATCCATCCGAACCGGAGGAGCAGCCGTTGCCTGAGTTTGATCCGTATTATGTGGACTCCACCGCTCCCTGGACCCTTGTTGAAAGCACCAGTATAATGGTCGACGGAAATGTCGTAGACAGCTATACCCTGCCGGAAACTATCGATTTTGGATATGGAAGCGACTATACCGCGGTCGATGGCATCGTGACGTTCCGCGGTAACAACTTCCGCGACGGAGCAAGCTATGGTACCGCGACCCTCAATGAGCGCATATTTGGCGACTACTGGACTGTCTCTACCTCCGCGCTGACCGCACCTGACGGGGCGACATGGACAGGCAGCGGATGGGTCGGCCAGCCGCTTGTCATGAACTGGCCGAAGGAGCTTCGCCAGAAAATGAACATGTATGATTGGGCAAAGCAGGCCGACGACCTGCGCGAGGTCATCTATGCCACGATGGACGGAAACGTCTATTTCCTCGACCTCTACACAGGCAGTTATACGCGCGACGCGCTCAATCTCGGCTTTACCTTCAAAGGTTCGGGTGCGCTCGACCCAAGGGGATATCCGATACTCTATCTCGGCTCAGGATATGACAGCTATAACGGCAGAAGCCGCGTGTTCATCATAAACCTCATGGACTGCTCAACGATGTACACCTTCGGTAATGACGACAGCTTCAACCTGCGCGGAAACCTTTCATACTTTGACGGCTCTCCGCTTATCGACGCCGAGACTGACCAGCTCATCTATCCCGGCGAGAGCGGCATACTGTATATAATCAAGCTCAATACCGTATTTGACAGCGAAGCCGGCACGGTCTCCATCTCTCCGGCGCGTACCGTGAAGTGGCGCTATTACGGGGTTTACAGCCCCGGCCGCTATCTGGGTATGGAGGACAGCGCGGTCATCTGGCGCGGACATATAATCATGTCCACAAATGACGGTATCCTCATATGCCTGGATCTGAACACACTCACGCTGGACTGGGTACAGAACGTACTCGACGACACCAACTGTTCTCCGGTGCTCGAGCTGGAGAATGGGCACCCATATGTGTATATCAGCACCTCCTTCCACGCCGGCTGGCGCGCTCCCGAAACCAGTACCGCCGTTATACCTATTTGGAAAATAGACGCCCTGACCGGCGAAATTGTCTGGCAGACAGACTATAACTGCTACACCGTCTCGGGTACCTCCGGCGGCGTGCAGGGCACGATCGCTCTTGGCAGGAACGGGTTGAGCGATTATATATACGTCCCTGTCGCAAGAAATCCGACAGGCAGCGGCGGCAAGCTTGTCGCGCTTCGCAAGGACACCGGCGAGGTTGCCTGGGAATTCCAGTCTGATATGTACAGTTGGTCTTCACCCGTCGACATCTATGACCAGAACGGCAACGGCTATATCCTGTACTGCACGACGGGCGGGTTTATGTACCTCATCGACGGGCTGACAGGTATGAGGCTTGACGCGATAAGCCTCGGCAGTAACATTGAGGCTTCGCCGATATGTTACAACAATACCGTGGTCGTCGGCACAAGAGGGCAGCAGATATACAGCATCAGACTGTATTGATATCTGATAAAAACGAAAAGCTCCTGCGCCGGCAATTTGCCGGCGCAGGGGCTTTCAGGCTTCGCAGCAGTGTGAAAGTCTTCGCTGCGCTCGCCGCACGCCTTGCTTTGCAAAGCTTTGCTGGGCATTCGATCCTATTCGAGGCGGACTATCGCCCCCTCGAGCTCCCCCATTGGAGCATAGCTGCCCCTCTTGTGGAAACAGTTTTTCGACAGGCTGAAGGCCCCTGCACCGGCAAATTGCCGGCGCAGGGGCCTTTTTGCGCTCAGCGTTCACCTTTGTGACGCGCTCCGTCATATTTCAAGATATCCCTTCAGCAGCTTCAGCGTATTCAAAACCCCATCGATATGACTGCGCTCATAGCCATGGCTTGCGAATATGCCCGCGCCGATGAGTCCGTGCCGGACATCGTTGCCCGCAATCACAGCTGCGCCGGCGTCCGAGCTGTAGTTGGGATAAACGTCGATGGCATAGTCCGCACCCTCGCGCTTTGCCGCGTTTACAAGCTTTGTCACCATATCATAGCTGTACGGGCCATCGGAGTCTTTAGCGCATATGGAGACTTTCCTTTCCGTGCACTGCTGTCCTTCTCCAACACAGCCCATGTCGATACTCAGCACCTCCGTCACCCCCTCAGGGACCGGGCCGGCCCCGCCGTGCCCGACCTCCTCATACACCGTGACGTGCGCGTATACACGTCGTTGCGGCACAACCGCCTTGTCCGCCATATATTTTGCCAGACCCAGAAGTACGCCTATCTCCAGTTTATTGTCCAGAAAGCGGCTTTTTATATATCCCGATTCGGTCATGCGCGGCCGTGGCTCGAACGCGACAATATCGCCGACGTCGATGCCCAGAGCAAGAACGTCCTGGCTGCTGCTGACATCCTCGTCAAGCACGATCTCCGTCGTCTCAAAGCTTCGCTTTACTTCCTCATAGCCCGTGTTGACATGGACCGAGGGATTATGAAGCTGGTGTGTGCCCTCATATATTTTTCCGCCGCGCGTATACACCCGGACATTCTCACCCTCGGAATTCTCCGCACGCATATCGCCAAGATTCGTTATTTTCAGACGGCCGTCAGGCCTGATCTGAGTGACCATAGCACCAAGCGTGTCTATATGCGCCTGTATGAGAAGCCCCTCTCCAGCGCCGCCGAGATCGGCAAGCACCCCGCCTCTTGCAAGGCGCGCGGCTGGAAACCCGAGGCTCTCAAACTCGTTTTTGACCCAGACGGCGGCCTTTTCCGTAAATCCCGTCGGGCTGTCGATTGCGAGAGCCGCGAACGCCTTCTCCACCGCGTACAGCGCATATTCCCTGTCCATATCCATAGTTCCCTCCGCAGCTGTGGTTTTTCTGTAAGTATACCATATCGCACCGGCAAAGTCGAGCAGCTCCGCCTTTCGCATAAATTGCGCGGTATCGGCAAAACTGTATTATATCTTGCCGAAAAAGGATGAAAAAGATGTGGAAAATTATGACCTTGTAATACTCGGCGCGGGCTGCGCCGGTCTGTCGGCCGGCATCTGCGCTTCCCGGGCAGGTCTGTCCGTACTCACGCTCGACGTTTCCGTCCCCGGCGGGCAGGCCGCGACAACAAGCGATATAAACAACTATCCGGGAATTCCAGACATCTCCGGCCCCGAGCTGATACAGCGTATGACCTCACAGGCGGAGGCCTTCGGCGCAAAGATACGCACGGAGACTATCAAAAGCGCCGTTCTCGCCCCCATATCCAAGGAGATCACGACTTCCTCAGGCTGTATCCTGTCCCGGGCCGTTATTATCGCAACCGGAGCCAGTCCGAAAAAGGCCGGATTCCAGGGCGAGGAGGAATTTCGCGGACGCGGTGTAGGCTACTGTGCGACCTGCGACGGTTATTTCTTCCGCGGCCGGGACATATTCGTCATTGGCGGCGGCAACAGTGCGGCGGAAGAGGCCGTTTTCCTGACGAGGTTCGGAAAAACCGTCACAGTTCTGGTCAGAAAGGACCGCCTGCGCTGCAGCCGAGCGGCGGCCGAGCGGCTGCTGAATCATCCTAAAATAAACGTGCGTTTTAACACACAGCTTCTGCGCGTGGACGGCGACACGATGCTGCACGAGGCGGAGATCCTGGACAACGCCACCGGCAAAACGGAGCTTTTCCGCTCCGATGAGGGCTTTGGGGTATTCGTCTTTGTCGGTCAGGAGCCGAATTCCGCGCCCTTCCGCGGACAGCTCGAGCCGGATAAATATGGTTATCTTATAACCGATGAGCGCCTGCACACAAGTATTCCCGGCGTTTTTGCCGCCGGCGATGTCCGGCAGAAATCCCTGCGCCAGATAGTCACTGCTGCTTCCGACGGAGCCATAGCTGCGGCCGAAGCTGAAAGGTTCATAGACGCCTTGTAATTAAAGACATCCCCTGCATCATATATGCAGGGGATGCTCCGTATCCGGCGGCGGCCATCAGAGGATGGTCATCCTATATATCACTCCTCATCCACCGATCCAATCGTAAACCTCTTTTTCATGCGTCACCATCCCGGCGCCGCCGGTGAAGTCCAGTTGTACAGCGGTGTCGGGCGTCCTGCTTCTGTCAGGCAGGATTTCCGTCCGGCCGTAGCTGTCCATAGAAGTAGGATGCGGTGGTGCCTCCGTCGATAAGAAAATCTGCGCCGGTTATGAAAGCGCCTTTATCGCTCATGAGAAGCTCGGCCACATTGGCCATCTCGTCGGCGGTACCGGGACGGCCCGCCGGGCATCTGGCAAACATATCCTTAGTAAACCTTGTATAAAGAATGACATCAAGCAGTGTTATGGCAGTCGATTTTCCTCTGGCGGGATGGCGGAAATATTTGAGTATCGGAGGAAATTTAATGAACCAGCTGAAACTTACTATCCATGACGAGAAAAAC
>CAZSRK010000051.1:9522-15332 GCA_964609305.1 uncultured Oscillospiraceae bacterium | reverse complement strand
AGAACTGTTTTCTCCTACTTTTGTTGCTGAAATATCAATCGAACCAAAGCGGTTGATGGTTCCGCAAAAAACTTCTTCCCCCACGCCCTTGTCAACCGGCAGGGATTCTCCCGTCATAATAGACTGGTCAACCGAGGTTTCACCATTTATGATTGTTCCGTCAACCGGGATCGTTTCACCGGGCAGAATACGCAGAATATCTCCTTGCCGGATTTCTTCTGCTGGAATCATTTCTTCATTCCCGTCCTTTAGTCTGCGTCCTTTTGTCGGCGTAAGACTAATCAGCTTTTTCAAGCCCTTTTTCGCCCGGTCTGTGGTAGCTTCCTCTAAAAGCGCACCGATTGCCATGATAAACACGACTTCTCCCGCCGCAAACAAATCTCCGATTGCAATAGCGGCAAACATGGCAATACAAATCAAAAGGGCAGACGATATTTTGCTGATACCGGGATTGTGGATAATCCGCCATATTGCCAGATACAAAAGGGGAATACCGCTGATAACGATAGTTACCCACGCCGGGTCAAAGGGCAGAAACGAAAGCTGCGCCGGCATACCGCCAAATTCCTCCATCAAGTGCGGGATTAAATCCAGCAGCAGGAATACACCGGCTACAAGCGTCATGGGCAGCCCGGCCAGAAAATCATTGAGTTTCTTTAACATCATGGTTCCTTCAATCCGCACGACATTTCAAACAGATTCGTCCTTGACACTGGCTCGCCATTGCCGTACAATAAATTTTATAACAAACACTTTGTTCTCTTTTATTGTAGGCAGGAAGCAACTAAAATTCAATGGATAATATCGTCCCCGTGTTTCCTATGGAACATTTTTGAGAAATTGTACGGAAGGAGTTATCATGGACAGACGGCAGCAGAAAACAAGGTCGGCAATTTTTAATGCGTTCAGTACGCTCTTGGCAGAAAAAAGTTATAGCAAGATTACGGTACAGGAAATCATTGATACCGCTAATGTTGGACGGACAACCTTCTATGCGCACTTTGAAACAAAAGACGATTTGCTGAAAGCCTTATGCGAAGAACTTTTCGGGCACATTATCAGCAGCGCATTGGATTGCACCCACACTCACGGATTATATTCTGACAGAAATGCGCCGGAGTCCGTATTCTGCCACTTATTACAACACCTGCAAGAAGATGAAAACAATATCCTCGAACTGCTTTCCTGCGAAAGCAGCGAGCTTTTCCTGCGGTATTTCAAAAACAGCTTAAACGAATTGATACAAAATCAGTTTGTCAAACAAAACAGGAAAAGCAATACTGATATTCCGCGGGATTTTTTAGTCAACCATATCTCCGGCAGCTTTGTAGAAATGGTGCTGTGGTGGATTAAAGGTCGAATGAAGCAGACGCCCGAGGAATTAGACCGATATTTCCGAGCGGTCATTGAGCCAATCTTATAAAGCAATAGCGCAACGCCTGATTCGTTAAAACCATGAGCTATTTATTTGTTTGAGGTTAGGATTGCAACCTATCAAGTCCTTTGCCTCTTTCGCTGTCAGTTTCTTAGCCAGCTTCCAGGGCAGGCCGGCAGCTTCTTCGTCCATCGGCGCAAGCTGCCCTGTGTAGTACATTGCAAATTCTACTCTTGAAAACTGTACCTTGGTAAATAAAAAGAACAGGCGGAGGCGCTCCGCCTGTTCCCATTTACTGATAATTTTCCCTGTTTTACACTTTCCACTAAACTTTAAGCTCCGAATCGACCTCGCCCAGAAGCTCCCGGTTATTCTCGAGTATTGGATAAACACAGTTATGCAGAAACTCCTCGACCTGCTGCGGTGCCCTTCCAATGAACGCCGAAGGTCTCAGCTCAGCACGGATTTCCTCCTCGGACAGACCAAACATAGGATCGGCAGCGATCCTGGAGACCAGGTCGTTTTCCCCGCCCTGCTCCTTTACGACGGCTCCGGCCGCGACCGAGTGGACTCGTATATGCTCGTGGAGCTGCTGGCGATCCCCACCGTTTTTAACAGCCCGCATCATTATATTCTCGGTTGCCATGAACGGCAGCTCGGCCTGTATATGCTTGTCTATTACCCTGTCGTAGACCTTGATGCCGGAAACCACGTTCAGATATATTCGCAAAACGCTGTCGACCGCAAGAAAAGCCTCGGGAATTGAGATACGCTTGTTGGCAGAGTCGTCGAGCGTGCGCTCAAACCACTGGTTCATCGCCGTCATCGCGGGGTTCTGGCTGTCCGCAACGACATATCGCGCCAGCGCGCATATGCGTTCGCACCGCATTGGATTTCGCTTATATGGCATAGCTGAGGACCCAATCTGATTACCCTCAAACGGCTCTTCCAATTCCTTAAGATGCATCAGCAACCGCATATCGGTCGCAAACTTCGAGGCGCTCTGCGCAACACCGGAGAGTGTCGCAAGCACGAACGCATCCATCTTTCGGGAATAGGTCTGTCCGGATACCGGTACGCAGGCATCAAAACCCATTTCCTGTGCGATATAATCCTCCAGACGCTTAACCTTCTCCTGGTCGCCGTCAAACAGCTCCATAAAGCTGGCCTGTGTGCCGGTAGTGCCCTTGGATCCCAACAGCTTCAGGGTCGAGATACGGTATTCAACCTCCTGAAGATCCATAACCAGGTCGTTGAGCCACAGCGATGCGCGCTTTCCGACCGTCGTCAACTGAGCGGGCTGGAAGTGAGTAAAGCCCAGCGTCGGCAAAGCCTTGTATCTGTCGGCAAACTCCGCAAGCTTTTTTATGACGGCCAGAAGCTCCTTCTTTACGAGGATGAGCGCATCGCGCATCTGTATGATGTCAGTATTGTCACCAACATACGCGCTCGTCGCACCGAGATGGATGATGGGCATGGCTTTCGGACAGGCCTGTCCGAAAGTGTGCACATGCGCCATAACGTCGTGGCGCAGCCTCTTTTCTTCCCGGGCAGCCATGTCATAGTCGATATCGTCAAGATGCTCCTGCATCTGCTGTATCTGCTCGTCAGTGATATTCAGCCCCAGTTCTTTTTCACCCTTGGCCAGGGCAAGCCACAGCCTGCGCCATGTGGAAAACTTGTTATCCGCAGAAAAGATGTAAAGCATCTCCTTGCCCGCATATCGGGTAACCAAGGGGTTGTCATAGGTATCGTGATTCACGGCAATTCTCCTATCGCATTATATATGGCTGATTTATTGGCTTAGAAAATGCTCCAGCCTGTCAAGCCCCTCCCGGATATTTTCCATGGAGGTCGCATAAGTCCAGCGTACGTAGTTCGGCACGCCAAAGCCGAGGCAGGGTACGACGGCGACATGCTCCGTCTCGAGAAGAGCAGTTGCAAAGTCTGCGTCGTTGGTGATTATCCTTCCTCCAAGCATGCGGCCGATCAGCTTTTCGATGCTCATCATGACATAGAAAGCGCCCTCCGGCTGACGGCAGCTCACATCCGGGATGCGGTTGATGCGCTCGACTATATAGTTCCTGCGCAGCTCAAAAACGGCGCGCATGGTCTCTATCACGTCCTGATGTCCAACGAGAGCCTCAACCGCCGCCCACTGATTCATGGTGCCGGGCGCGCCGGTGCTGTGGCTCAGGAAATTGGTCATGGCCTGGGCAATTTGCAGATTGGAGGCAGAATAGCCCACTCTCCAGCCAGTCATTGCGTAAGACTTGGATACGCCGTTAATCAGGATGGTGCGTTCTTTGGCATCCTCACTGATGCTCGGGAAGCTGACAAACTCCCTGTTGTCATAAACAAGATTGCAGTATATCTCGTCCGAAATGACATACAGGTCCTTTTGCCTGCATACCTCCGCCAGCTCGGTGAGGTCTTCCCTTCCATAAACCATACCTGTCGGGTTGACCGGGTTATTAAGCAGAAACACCTTGGTTTTATCGGTGACCGCGGCTTGGAGCATTTCCGCAGTCAGCTTGTAATCCTGCTCCTTATCCGTGTATATGACCTTCGGTACGCCTCCGGCCATTTTTACCATCTGGTAATAGCTGACCCAGAACGGTGCCGGTATTATTACCTCGTCCCCCGGGTCGAGCAGCACGCACAGCGCGATATATATGTTGTGCTTTGCGCCGCTTGCAACAACGATCTGTTCCATAGAGTAGTCCAGATCGAAATCCATTCTCAGCCTGTCGGCCGCTGCCTGCCGGAGCTGTGGTATGCCAGCGGCAGGAGTATATTTTGTCAGGCCGCCGTTAATTGCCTTGATGGCGGCATCCTTTATATTATCCGGCGTGTCAAAATCCGGTTCGCCGGTTCCGAACAGAATAACGTCCAGGCCGTCATCCTTCATCTGTTTGGCAAGGCTGTCCACGGCGATCGTGGAGGATTCCTTGACGGCGTAAGCCACTTTGGAAAGCCTTTTCATTATGTATTACCCCATTTGAATATTATATTTCATATCATACGCCAAAATGCATCCGATTGCAACCGTGATATATTTTTTTCGTCATTTTCTGAAATTCAGGGCAAGCAAAGTTTCAAATTGCTTTCGGCGAATCATACCATAAACAGACGGCGGAGCAGCGCCGTCTGTTCCGCCGTTTTCAGAAAATTATGCAAATCAGTCTTTTGCTGCCGTCATTAATTATTTTCTCGATCGCCTCACGCAGTTTAAGCTGCGTGGCCTCTGACATATCAGTCAGCTTCTTTGTCAGACTTTCGCCGGCGATGTCATAAAGTGATTTCCCAAAGATGTTGGAGTCCTAGAGTTTGCTGACGTCGCCGTTGTAATCCTGAAGCAGAAAGCTCATTATCTCCTCGGAGGCCTGCTCTCCCCCCAGCGCCGGTGAGACCTCGGTCTCCACGTTAGTCATTATCATGTGAAGCGACGGTGCGCTGGCTTTCAGCCTGACTGTGTATCTTCCGCCCTGCCTGACTATCTCCGGTTCCTCGAGGCGCATATCGTCGCCACCGGGCATCACCACCCCGTAACCTGTCTGGGCCACATCACGAAGCGCCGACTCGATTTTTGAATATTCGCGTTTTACAGCACCCATTTCGATAAGTATCGCCATAAGCTCGGCGTCATTTTTGATCTCAAACCCCGTCTCGGCGCTGATCGTCTCATAATAGAGCGAGCCGGGCAGCTCCACCCTGACGCTGATTCCGCCGGTACCGGCGGATACATCCATGAGCGTGGCGCGGCTGACAAGATCCTCGCCGGACAGCGCGTCGACGGCGGAACCGGCCTGGCTTATCTTCTTAATTCCGCCCAGCTCGCGAAGGATAGCCGAGCAGAGGCGGGACTTGATATCGTTATCAAAGCTGAGCGCCTCCAGCCAGGACGGCAGATAAACCCCGACCTCGCTTATCGGGAACTCGTTGAGCACAGCGGAGATGATGGATTCCACCTCCTGCCGTCCAAGCTCCAGACAATTGACGCATACGCACCCTACATCATACCGCTGCTTTATTTCTTCCAGAACGGACTGAGCCAGCTCAGACTCAGGCTCCGCAGAGTTCAGGACCACGACGAAGGGCTTTCCAATTTCGCGAAGTTCGTTGATTACCCTGCCCTCCGCCTCTATGTAGTCCTCTCTTGGTATGCCGCATATGCTCCCGTCTGTCGTTATAACTATACCAACGGTCGAATGCTCGCATATAACGCGATGCGTGCCCTCCTCCGCAGCCTGTGTCAGTGGGATCTCAACGTCGTACCACGGGGTCGTGACGTTGCGCTCCTCGCCGTCTTCAAACTGGCCGACAGCGCCGCGGACCATATAGCCCACACAGTCTACCAGCCTTACCGAAAAGGTGATCCCGCCCTCGATGGTCACGGATACTGCCTCCTCCGGCACAAATTTCGGCTCTGCGG
>CAZSRK010000051.1:0-9422 GCA_964609305.1 uncultured Oscillospiraceae bacterium | reverse complement strand
CCGCCCTCGATGGTCACGGATACTGCCTCCTCCGGCACAAATTTCGGCTCTGCGGAAGCTCGTCGCGCGCTCTCTCGCGAACATATACGTTATCTATGTTAGGGATGACCATGGTCTCCATGAATTGCTTAATGAATGTGGATTTTCCGGTTCTCACCGGACCGACTACCCCGAGATAAATATCGCCGCCGGTGCGCAGAGCAATGTCTTCATATAGGCTGTTATCGGACATGCTTATTCCCCCTTATCATTACTGCTTGACTTATATGTGGATAAGCCCCACGATATGCAGAAGATAAGAGGGAATATAGATACTCACACAAAAAATTTTGCCGTCTGCTGGTGTCTGCTCGATATTCTTGTTTCAACTTCCGGGAAATTTTCACGGACGAGACGCTCCAAAACCGGAACGACAACATTTTCGGTGCAGAAATGGTCGCCGTCAATGAGGTTTATGCCGAGCTCCTTCGCAGTGATGAACCTGCCATATTTTATGTCAGCAGTCAGGTAAGTATCACAACCGAGCTGCACAGCCTTTTCAAGGTATTCTCCGCCTGATCCGCCGCATACGGCGATCCTGGAAACGGGCCGGCCCGCATCATGATATCGAAGGCCGTTCGTTCCAAGGACGTTTTTAAGTCTGAGCAGGAAACCGCGTATGGTCTCTGCCTGCGGCAGCTCGCCGAAACGCCCTATGCCATAGGCACCGAGCGGCGACTCGTGCGCTTGCCCAAGTATGCCAAGGTTTACTGCGCCGATCCTCTGCATCAGGGCGTCGTTTACCCCGCCTGCGGCGGAGTCAAGATTTGTGTGCAGGCATATCGCCGATATACCGGATGAAATAAGCGAGATTATCGCTTTGCCAGTGGGCTCTTCATCGGTTATTTTTTGCAGGCCGAAAAACAGCGGATGGTGTGAAATGATAAGCTGCGCGCCGAAATCTGCGGCCTCCTGAACGGTTTCACAGGTGATGTCCAGGGCTATGAGTGCCTTTTTAACTTCGCCGCTGTTCATACCGACCAGCAGCCCAACGTTGTCAAAGTCCTCCTTCATACCGTAGGGTATGCGTGAGGCAAAAAAACTGTCAAAATCCTTTACCGTTGTCATCGGCAGTATTCCTCCCGTATTTTTTTAATTTCATCCAGAAGTTTACTCATTCCTGGCAGCCTCGGCACATCGCCCCGGGCATACCGCTGCGCATCTATTGCCTTTTGATATTTGTCTATTATCGCATCCAGAAATGTCTGGAAAAGCTCCTCTCGCGCGACCTGTGGCAGTCTGCCGATTACCATCTCCGCGTCTGACAGCCGCATGGACTGAGCGCAGGCCCGAGCAGTTATAACCGGATATATCTTCCCGGCGTCACGCACCAGGTGCTCCGAGATAATTTCAAACCCATTTTCGCACAGCCAGGCACGAAGATGCTCGGCCTTGCTCATTGGCTGAAGAATGAGCAGAGTATCCGTTCCAGTCCACGGAGCGCGGCTGAGAATCCCGGAAATGTTGTCCCCTCCCATACCGGCTATTATCACGGTGTCGGCACGGTTTTCCTGGCAGCCGGCCAGCCCGTCGCACAAAATCAGCTCGCACCTGTCCAAAACTCCGGCCCGGGCAAGAGTGCGCCGGGCGGACTCCAGAGGGCCCGCATTTATATCCGTCGCGATACAGCGGCTGACCACGCCATTAGACAAAAGCCAGGCCGGGATGTAGCCATGGTCCGTGCCCACATCCGCCGGGATCGAACCATGAGGCACCAATGAGGCAACCAGCGCCAGCCTGGGAGATAAGCTCTCTTTTTTCATAACATCACCCAAAACAAGAAGCGCGGAGATAGATGTCCGCGCTTCTCATCGTTATTACGGTTTTTAGACAGCGGCAAGAAAGGCATTGAGCTTTGCAACAAACTCCTCGGCGTCAACGCCGTGAGCGGCACATGCCTGTCCGACATTCTCCCCGGAAGCCAATGCGCAGCCCATGCAGTGCATACCTATGGACTGGAACAGCGGCATCGTCTCGGGAGCAAACTCTATAATCTCGGAAACGCCGGTCTCCGTGGTTATTTCAAACATGTCTCTACCTCCTGATGACTTATTTACGATCAAGGCACAGTATTCAGTGCGCTTTTTGGCGGAAACCATGCCTGACAATGATCTTACGCTGTTATTATAACCTCTGTCCGTCCATAATTCAACATAAAAATAAATCAAATCTGACAGACTCAGCCTTCTCTTCTCTTGGCGAAGCACTCGCTGCAATAGACAGGTCTGTCGCTCTTGGGCTCGAACGGGACACGGGCCTCCCCTCCGCAATCGGCGCAGACAGCCGTAAAATACTCACGCGGGCCGCGGGCCGCATTCTTGCGGGCATCACGGCAGGGCTTGCAGCGCTGGGGCTCATTCTGGAAGCCGCGCTCTGCGTAAAACTCCTGCTCACCTGCGGTAAAAACAAACTCGTTTCCGCATTCTTTGCAAATAAGGGTCTTGTCTTCGAACATTTTGAATCCTCTCTTTTAGTATATTTCCCATACGGGCATTTATTACGAAACAGCACTATTTGCTGTTGTCGCCGGAATAGGTCTGCTGGGCCAGTTTGCGTCTGATGCGCTGCACGGCATTGTCTATGGACTTTACAGGTCTGCCGACCCTGTCGGCCATCTCGTCGTATGAAAGGCCGGAAAGATACAACTCCATGATTTCATTTTCAAACTTTGACAAACACCGTGAAAAGGTGGAGAAAAATTCAGATTCGCTCTCTTTGGCCAGAACCTGTTCTTCAGGAACACGCCTGAACACTTCGCCGTAATGTGAATTATGGGAACTACTCTCCTCTGAGAGGATTTCTTCTAAGGATACGCCCTCATTCAGTGGCTGATGTTTCTTTCGCGAAGCTGCTTTAACAGCGGATATGAGCCTTCTTCTGATACATAGCTCGGCGTAAGTTTTAAATGACGCTTCTTTTTGGGGGTCAAACTCCCTGATAGCCGCAAGGAGACCAAACATCCCCTCCTGTATCAGGTCCTCGCTGTCCCCACCGACAAGGAAGTACGGTCGGGCACATATCCGGACCAATCGGCTGTAACGAAGGGCAAGCTGCTCCTCCGCCTTTAGATCCCCGGCGAGCGCCATCTGCTGAAGCTGCTCGTCAGAAAAATGACTATTGTTCATAAGCATTTGAGATATTATCCAAACTTACACTCTGAGTATAGGTTCAAATTTGGGAAAAGTCAAGATATTTTTGTTATATTTCTTTAAAAGTTTGCATTTTATCCGTTCATTCTTATCAAATCTGACAGTTTTTTTGCCGTCAGATTCGCCACAGCCTCATCATAAGCCTCAACCATGACCCTGATGAGCGCCTCGGTACCGGATGGCCTGACCAGTATTCTGCCCTCGGAACCGAGTTTTTGCTCCTCTTCACAGATGGCCGTTCTTATCCCTTCGTCGTGCATGAGCTCATTTTTGACCGTATTGCCGCCTGTGATCGGGACGTTAATAAGTATCTGAGGATATTTATGGATGTCAGATATGAGGTCCGATACTTTCTTACCGCTGGCGCATATTACGCTTAAAAACTTGACTGCGGCAAGCTGCCCGTCGCCGGTCGTGGCATCATCAAGGAAAATCATGTGTCCGGACTGTTCCCCGCCGAGACTGTATCCTTTCTCCAGCATGCGCTCGAGAACGTTTCTATCCCCGACATTGGTGCACTCAAGCTCTATCCCGTTTTTCCCGCAGTACTCGTGAATCCCGAGGTTGGACATGACCGTGGCAACTATCGTGTTGCCGCGAAGCCTGCCTCTCTCCTTCATAAATCTGCCGCAGACCGCCATTATTGCATCGCCGTCTATCTGATTTCCAAACTCATCGACAGCAAGACATCTGTCAGCATCGCCGTCAAACGCTATGCCAACGTCACAGCCTCCTGCGACGACCATGCGGCTGAGAAGCTCCATATTCGTGCTGCCGCAGCCGTCATTTATGTTCAGCCCGTCCGGATGGTCCTTGATAAGCTCAAGCTGTATTGGAAACTTTCCGAAAATGGCATCCACCGTCCTTGACGCCGCGCCGTTTGAGCAGTCGATCATTACCTTTAGATCTCTTATAGGCGCCTCGGTCCTGGAGACAACGTGCTCAACATACCTGTCAATGTACTCATGCCCTCTGCCCAGCACACGGCCAATCCCGTCACTGGTTTTGAGGACAAGTTCCTCCTCCCCGTCTATTATGCGCTCGATCCTGCTTTCAAGCCCATCGGAGAGCTTGAAACCTTTTGAATTGAATATTTTTATGCCGTTGTGCTCATAGGGATTATGCGACGCAGAAATGACTATGCCGGCGTCCGCGCCGCTGTCAACGGTTATAAACGCAACAGCGGGAGTAGGGATAACGCCGAGCTCTATAACGTCCGCGCCTGCGGCGCACAGCCCGGCGATAAGCGCCCCTTCCAGCATGTCTCCTGATATTCTCGTGTCCTTGCCAATCGTAATAACAGGCTTATCGCAGCGACCCTCTGAGAGTACCATCGCTGCTGCAACTCCGACCCTGTATGCCAGCATGGCATCAAGTCCACTGTTTATAACTCCTCTTAAACCATCGGTGCCAAAATACTTTCCCATTGTATTTATCTTTCCCTCCAGTTGATTATCAGAATCTGGAAATCATATCTCCATCTGCTGCTGACCGAGGTATTCCAAACCCAGATGCTCATACGCCTTTCTCGTAACGCATCTGCCACGCTGCGTCCTTGTCAGAAAGCCCATCTGAAGAAGGTAAGGCTCATACACATCCTCGATTGTGACAGCCTCCTCATTGATTGTGGCGGCAAGAGTCTCAAGTCCGACTGGGCCGCCGTTATAAAACTCGATTATGCTCCTGAGCATACGCCTGTCAACGGCGTCCAGACCAAGCTTATCCACCTCAAGCCGTTCAAGTGCGTCATCCGCAACCTGCCGTGTGATCAGCCCTCCAGCTGTCACCTGGGCAAAATCCCTGACCCTGCGCAGCAGCCGGTTGGCTATGCGCGGAGTGCCCCGGGAGCGCCGCGCGATCTCCGCCGCACCGTCCGGCTCGATCTCAATTCCGAGAATGCCCGCGCTTCTTGTAACTATCATCTGCAGCTCCTCCGGCGTATAGAGCTCGAGGCGGAGCGTAACGCCAAACCTGTCACGCAGAGGCGCCGTAAGCTGGCCAGAACGCGTGGTCGCGCCAATAAGCGTGAACTTCGGCAGCTCAAGCCGGATGGAATTTGCCGACGGCCCCTTACCAATTATGATATCGATGGCATAGTCCTCCATGGCGGGATACAGGATCTCCTCTACTGCTCTGTTCAGGCGGTGTATCTCGTCAACGAAGAGTATATCGTTTTCCTGCAAATTTGTGAGCAGCGCGGCAAGGTCACCACTCTTTTCTATGCTGGGTCCCGAAGTTATGCGCATGTTCACTCCCATTTCGTTTGCAATAATCGACGCAAGCGTTGTTTTCCCGAGCCCGGGCGGACCGTGCAGCAGAACATGGTCCAGCGGCTCCCCGCGCATCTTCGCAGCATCTATAAAAACCTTGAGGTTCTCCTTTGCCTTCTTCTGTCCGATATATTCAGACAGTGTCCTTGGCCGCAGAGATCCCTCGCCTGCATCCTCAGGAAGTATGGAGGCGGAGGTCAAGGGTTCCTCTTCGCCGGTAAATCCGGAAAAGCTGATGCTCATTATTCACACTCCTTTCCGGTCATTTCATCATCTGCCTGAGCGCCAGGCGAATGATTTCTTCCAGGCTGAGCGAGTCCGGATCCAATCCCCTTAGCGCCACATTTATTTCCGCCTGTGAATAACCCAGGACCATAAGCGCACTGACCGCGTCGCCAAGCTTGTCTCCCGGGATTTGTGTTGCAGGTGTCGCGCCGCTTCCGGCAAACGACAGCTCGCTCGTCTCCTTTGCAAGCTTGTCCCGGAGTTCAAGGATTATCCTCTGGGCGGTCTTTTTGCCGACCCCCTGCGCCCTGACCAGTGCGGAATCGTCCCCGCTTATGATTGCCAGCGCCAGCGCCTCCGGCGTGTTCGACGACAGTACGGACAGCGCGGCCTTTGGCCCGACTCCGGATACGCCGACGAGCATCTCGAACAGGCGCTTTTCCTCCAGCGTGATGAATCCGTATAAATCAAGTTTGTCCTCCCTGATATAGACGTAAGTATACAGCTTTGCCTTCTCGCCTGTTTTCAGGTGGGAGATCGTATTGCTGGTCGTATTAAGTGAAAACCCGACACCGCCGCAGTCAACAACGGCGAGCTGCGGCAGAATGTCGGTCACGATACCGTTTATGTGGTAGAACATTTTTCCGTCCCCCTGTTTATATTGAGCAGCGACGACGCGCTGCGCGCATGGCAAAGAGCGATAGCAACGGCATCGGCCGCATCGTCCGGCTTTGGCGCGGTTTTCATCCTCAGTATTCGCTTTACCATATCGATTACCTGTTTTTTCTCTGCTCTTCCGTAGCCGACGACGGCCTGCTTGACCTGCAGTGGGGTATATTCATATATATCAAGTCCTGCGCGATATGCAGCCAGCAGTATGACGCCACGTCCGTGTGCAACGGAGATTCCCGTTGTTATATTGGTGTTGAAAAACAGCTCCTCAACAGCCATAACGGTCGGGGCAAAGGACTCGATGAGCCGGCCCAGATCTTCATATATCCTGCCAAGACGAGTCGACAGAGGCTGCCTGGCCTCTGTTGTTATGACGCCGCAGGTAATAAGTCTCTGCTCGCTCTTTTCGGAATCCAGAACCGCAAACCCGACGGTCGCTATCCCCGGGTCCACACCCAATATCCTCAACACCCTCACCTCCATGCGGCAAAGTCAGTCATAACATAGCAATCCACGATATTTTAACACATATATAATACTATGGGCAAGGCTTTTTCAAAGCAAACAGCCCGTCCAGTCGTTTTGACGATCGGACGGGCTGTTTGTTCTATTCATTTTTGGAGTCGTCAGGCACCTGTTCCGTTTGTTGCCTCATGGCAGGAACGATTATGTATTTCTTGACTGTTGGATAACAGATATAAGCCGTAGCAAAACCGCACAGAGAATATGTCAAAAGAGGAAGGCACACAACAGATATTAGCGGCAGCGTAAACAGTGACAGCAGCCAGATCACCAGACATGCAGCTGTTGCTAGTATATTGCGCCCAAGACCCATAACAACAAATAGAAGGCTGTTTTTAATTATGGCCCAGGCCGGGAGAACGACGCAGACAGAGATAAGATACGAGTAATGCCGCACAAAGGCAAGCAGTATAAGAAGCAGTATCGATAAATACCTCGACGCCATCAGCATTGCGGCCACACCGTTATTGTTCGAAGTGAACCCGCCGATGATGTTATTAACAAGTAAAATCGTTATCAGAAAGTCCAGTACTCCGAAGAGTATCCCGTGCTTCCAGTTCTCCAGCGCCTTACTCCAGACGTCGGAGATCCAGGCATGTTCCTCCCTGGTGTAATTTCTGTACACATGGGTCATTCCCATTCTTATTGGACCGTACAGGATTACCGAGATAACCAGCAAGGGGATATACAGCACCTGTGGGATATCGGAAACCATAGCCGCAATGAACCCGACACCGGGCAAAAGGTCAACATAGTTATCCCCCAAGTATGAAGCGAAAAAGCCGTTGGCCGTATAGTAGAAATACAGCAGCATCGGCAGCGTGACCAGGAAATAAATAATGTTCAGGGTGACAAGTCTCCAGCATTTACGGAAAATTATCTCCCAGAATACATAGAACCTGTTTTTTTTGAGCGCGCCGGCGTCCGCTTCGGGCCTGTCCCTGTATTTATATGGCCTGAAAAGGCTCATTGGCTAAGCCTCCGTTCATCTCAGGCTCTGGGATGAGCCTTATTGTACACATCCTTCAGCTGTTTTTTGACTAGCTGTGAGTAGATCTGCGTAGAACTGATATCCGCATGTCCAAGCATCTCCTGTATGGAGCGAAGGTCAGCCCCGTTTTCAAGAAGATGTGCCGCAAAAGAATGGCGGAGCGTATGCGGTGTTATTGTCTTTTCTATTTTCGCCTTTGCCTGATAAGACTTAATCAGCTTCCAGAATCCCTGTCTTGACATTCTTTCCCCGCTTACATTGACAAACAGCGACTGCTCATCAGGCGAGGCAATCATCTGTGGACGAATAAACTCTATGTACTCGCTCAGTGCTTTTATGGCTTTCTGATAGAGAGGTATTATCCTCTCCTTATCCTTGCTGCGGCAGCGAATAACACCGACAGACAGGTTGACATCTGAGATATCAAGAGCAATCAATTCGCTGACTCGGATACCGGTAGCATAGAGCAGTTCAAGCATTGCGCGGTCACGGTAGCCTTTCATATCTGTACAGTCGGGCTGCTCAAGCAGAAGGTCGACCTCCTTACTGGTGAGTATCTGGGGAAGTTTCTGTGTATTTTTATCGGGCACCAGCTTTGTAGTCGGATTACCGGATACATAGCCATGCTGATAAAGATAAGAATAAAAGTTTTTTAGCGATGCGATAGCCCGGGAAACGGTCGCAACAGATTTTCCGGAGCTTCTCATCCACTCGATATATGCACCAAGGGTATCTTCATCGGCCGTGCCCATATTTTTTTCAGAATGTGTCTGAAGATATTCTCCGAACTTTCTGATATCTCTCAAATAAGAGCTTAGGGTGTTCTTAGATGCCTTTTTTTCATTTGTAAGATAATCCTCAAATAAGCGCAAGTATTCGGAATCCGGCAATTCGAACCCCCCTTTTCAACTGTCCTACCAATCGCATAATTAACAAATTTACATAATCTCGCGTGAGAGAATAATAATACAAATTCTGCATGTAATCAATAGTTTTGCAAAAATAAGTTGATTTTTGTGAATTATGCCGATATATTATGTAAACTAATTTAGAAATTATTATGTAAACCAAGTTAGCCAGCGACCTATTTCGCCCTTGATTTTACAGCCTTTCTCGCTACATATTGGGTGTTACGGATGGTAATCAAACAATATATAGGTAATCATTTTTGGGTTATGTCAACTTCTTGTGCTGATTACTAATTGTATACACTACTTCTTGTGTTTTTTGCGCTTTTGTCGAGTTTTGCCGCTTTTTAGCGTACCTCCGAATATTCCCCCTATCAGACCACAGATAAGTAATTTTAATGAAAACACATCAAAACCCGCACCAGAACCCTTCATGGCAACCACCAGCGCCATGATGACTGCTACGCACAATCCACCCAGCGCGCCCATCTGCACTGCTCCTCCCCGGCCGAATGATTTCATAATGAGCCCGGCTGCCAGCCCGCCGATTATCATGCAGAGCATTATCAGCGGATCGGACATATCCTGCGTTGGAGTGAATGAAGTCAGCCAGCAATAGAGGCGTCCACAACGGCAGCCTCCAGGT
>CAZSRK010000050.1:0-15473 GCA_964609305.1 uncultured Oscillospiraceae bacterium | reverse complement strand
GGCACCACCGCCGAGAATATCTGCGATATTTGGGGCATCACCCGCGAGGAACTTGACGAGTTTGCCGCTTCCTCCCAGGCCAAGACTGCCGCTGCCCAGGCTGCCGGCAAGTTCAATGATGAGATCGTCCCCGTCATGGTCAAGAAGAAAAAGGAAACGGTCGAGTTCAAGGTCGACGAGTTCCCCCGCGCTTCCACCAATCTCGAGTCTCTCGCGAAACTCAAGGGCGCTTTCGCCGTCAACGCTGAGACCCCCGAGGTCGAGCACACCTTTGAGCCCACCGGTATCCACGAGGCCGACACAAACAAGAACGTAAAGCGCGTTACCGCCGGCAACGCCTCCGGCATCAACGACGGCGCTGCGTGCATCATCCTTGCCTCCAAGGAAGCCGTTGATAAATACGGCCTCAAGCCCATGGCGAAGCTCGTCAGCTATGGCCAGGGCGGCGTCGACCCGAAGATCATGGGCGTCGGTCCTGTCCCCGCCACCCGCCAGGCTCTGGCAAAGGCCGGCCTGACCATCGACGACATGGATCTGATCGAGGCCAACGAGGCTTTCGCGGCCCAGTCCATCGCTGTTGCCCGCGAGCTTGGCTTTGACATGAGCAAAGTCAACGTAAACGGCGGCGCCATCTCCCTGGGCCATCCTGTCGGAGCTTCCGGTGCCCGCATAATCGTCACCCTGCTGCACGAGATGCAGAAGAGGCCCGAGGCCAGGAAGGGCCTTGCCACTCTTTGTATCGGCGGCGGCATGGGCGTTGCCACCATCTGGGAAAAGTGCTGACCGCCTGAAGCGGACAGGCTTTCGTCTTAAAGCTGCAAACAATTTTACTATCGGGCAGTACCGGTTTTCCCGGTTTCTGCCCGGGATAAAAGAAAGGATGATTCAAATTGGCACAGAACAAGGTCACGACCGTTGAAGAGGCCATCAAAACTTACTGCTTCGACGGTATGACGGTGCTGCTCCCCGGTTTCGTCAACGTCGGTGTTTCCGAAGTCCTCATCGAGGGTCTTATCGATTCCGGAATCAAGGACATCAGCGTCATTTCCAACAACACCAGCGTCCCCGGACGCGGCATTGGTAAGCTCGTTCGCGCCGACCTTATCAAGAAGATAACCTGCTCTCACATCGGCAACAACTCCGAGACCGTCGCGAAGGTCGTTGCGGGTGAGATCGACCTCACTTTTGTTCCCCAGGGATCCCTGTGCGAGAAGGTCCGTGCCGGCGGCGCCGGCATCGGCGGCGTGCTGACCCCGACCGGTCTGTATACCCCCATGATGGAGGGCAAGCAGGTCGTCGAGTGGGACGAGCATGCTGGTAAATTCGTTTTCCTCGAGGGCGAGATCGTGCCCGACGCTTCAAAGAAGCGTTTCGTGCTTGAGCTGCCCCTGCATGGCGACGTCTGCTTTGTCCATGCGTGGAAGGCCGACAAGATGGGCAACGTCGTCTATCGCCGCACCTCCCGCAACTTCAACGAAGTTTTTGCCACCGCCGCCGACCACGTCATCGTCGAGGCGGAGCAGATCGTTGAGGTCGGAGAGCTCGATCCCGACGAGATCATGACCCCGGGCTTTGTGGTCGATGCCGTTGTGCAGGGCCGCACCCTAACCGAAGCGTAAGGAGGTACTTCAGATATGGAACTGACCGGAAGAAATCTTATTGCTTACAGGACCGCCCGTCTTTTCAATGACGGCGACGTCGTCAACCTCGGCATCGGTATGCCGACCATGTGCCTTGACTATCTGCCCGAGGGCGTCGACGTTTGGGTCGACTCCGAGAACGGAGTCGTCGGACTGACCGGAGCCCCCAAGGAGGCTGAGGTCGCAGATCCCAACGTCGTTGACGCCGGCGGCAAGGCTTCCATGATGCGTGTCGGCGGCTCCTGCTTCGACAGCTTCCGCTCCTTCGGATATATCCGCGGCGGACACATCGACGCGACCGTCCTGGGCGCTTACGAAGTCGACGCAGAGGGCAACCTCGCAAACTGGATGATCCCCGGCAAGACCGCTGCTGGCATGGGCGGTGCCATGGATCTTGTCACCGGATCCAAGGTCACCATCGTTATGACCACTCATACCGATAAGGCCGGTAACCCCAAGATCGTGCAGAAGACCGAGATGCCGCTGACCGGCTATCACTGCATCGACTATGTCGTTTCCGAGCTGGCCCTGATCCAGATAACCGATGAGGGTCCCGTCCTGCTCGAGACCGCACCCGGCGTATCCGTCGAGGATGTTGTCGCCAAAACCGGCGCCAAGCTCATTATCCCCGAGAAAGTCGGCTGCATGGTCACCGAGTAAATCCCATTTAGAACAAAAAACTGTCTGCCTATCTGGCAGACAGTTTTTTGTTGTTTATTCAGAACTCTACATTAAAACCATGAAGTATGGTTTCCACAAACAGGGGCAGCGACGGATTCAGGTTGTCGCGGCGCCAGAGCATGATCACGTCAAAGGTGGAGTCCATATCCTCAACATCGAGGATGGCACATCCCTCGCCGTATTTCTGAGCGATGGGATAAGGCACCATGGAGATACCGCTTCCGCTTCGCACCTTCAGGAACAGCGACTCCACGCTCGGCACAACGGAGATATTGTTTTCCGCCTGGGCAAAGCGCGACTGCTCGTCCAGTTTTTTGATGAAGTCATAATTTGCCACAGACAGCGAAATGTAGTTTTTATCAGACACCTCGCTCATCCGGACCTTACCGCGGTTGGCAAGAGGATGGTCCAGCGGGGCGACAAGGCAGAACCGCTCCCTCGTGAGGGTGCGCAGCTCGAAATCATCCATATCCTCCGGCATTGAATAGGAAAAGCCGATGCCCACGTCAGCCTCACCGGTGTTGACCTGATTCCAAATCTCTCCCACGTCCCTATGGTAGAGCCCGACTACGATATCGGGATATTTCCGGCAGAATTCGCTGTAACTGTCGATAAGATTTTCCGAGTAAAAGTCGATGCTTGCGATAGTGATCTTTCCCGCAAGTCCGAGGCCCGCGTTCCTCACCGCGTCCTCTATGCCCTCTATTTTCTTTATGAGCTTCTGTCCCTCGCGGTAGAGTATTTCTCCCGCCGGGGTCAGCCTTACGCTGCGGTTGTCCCTTACCAGAAGCCGGACACCCATGTTTTCTTCGAGCGCGGCAACATTCCTGCTGGTCGTGGAATGGCTGATATACAGCGCATCTGCAGCCTTGGTAAAGCTCTTGAAATCAACCACGGCCAAAAAAATCCTCAGCTGTTCAAAGTTCATATATCTCCACTCCCTGCCTATAACCGCAATTATCGACACAATTATCTAACATTTATCTCCGATTGTCAATCAGTAATTGCATTTTCTGCACTGTTTCTCTTTTTTGCATAATTGCCGATGCATCTTTTACGCCGTCATGGCAAAAACGGATGAGGCATGAGCTGATCCAGGCGGTAACTTACATATCTTCCGTCCCCGCGGGAACAGAGCACCTCTATATCCATGGTGAATTCGGAAAGGAACTGGCGGCATGCACCACAGGGCAGACAGTACTTCTCCCCCTGGCCATATACGGCGATGCGCCTGAAGTCCCGATGCCCCTCGCTCACGGCCTTCATAACGGCGCACCGCTCGGCACAGATGGTGCTTCCGAGCGCCGCATTCTCAACGTTGCAGCCAGTATAGACCGTGCCGTCCCCGCATTCCAGCGCCGCCCCGACCGGGAAATGGGAATATGGCGAGTATGAGAATTCAGCGGCTTCCTTCGCGAGATTGAGCAGTTCTCTGTCGTTCATAGTTTGCCTCCATTTCATTCTTTGATACTCTCCGGCACGCTCGACACAGCCCGATGCCGGGGCCTAGTTTTTCACCCTGAACACAACCAGCTTATATGCAAGGAAATTGAAGACCGTGAACACTCCCACGTCGATGATCTTGGCAATGTACCGGTTCAGGCCGGCGTTGTGCATAAACTGGATAAACAGCGAGCTGAGCACAAGTGAGATGACGTTCACGAGTATGAACAGCAACGTCTGCTGCCACAGCGGGCTTGTCCCGTCGCGGAAAGTAAGCCTGCGGTTAAGCGTAAAGCTGCATATTACGCCGCAGGAATAGCCCACCGCCTGGCTAAGCCCCGCGCTGAGCCCCAGAAGCTCCCCGGCCAGCGCGAAGGTCAAAAAATCTATCAGTGTATTTATACATCCAACAAAACCATATGTGATAAACCGCCTGAACTTTGTCCAGAGCTTTATTATTATATCTTTCATGACAGATCCAGTGTCCATTCCTCGAAATGATTGAAAATATTGTACTGTGTTGCGTTTATTCCGCTTACGACTCCCCTGTGTGTGAGCACCTGCTGTCTTTCAAAGCATACCGCGGTTATCGGTGCGTTTTCAACTATCGTCTGGCACATCAGGTCGCAGGCCATTTTGCGTGCGTCCCAGTTCTCGGCGGCGAGATAATCGCTTATCGCCGTATCGTACATGCTGTCGCTCACACGTCCGTAGTTGACCGAGCCGCCGCTTGTGAGAAGGCATGACAGGTCAAAATCCGCAGACAGGCGGACCTCGCCGTAATACATATCGAAATCACCGTTGGAAAGCGCCGTGCTGTAATCGTCCCAGCTCAGCTCCTTGAGCGTGACAGTTATGCCTATCGACTCCAGTCTTGAGGCGATATCGCGCGCGGCCATGACCTTGGCCGTGGATTCATTGCACACAAGGAACACGAGGTCTATCTCCATCGGTATACCCGTGACCATATATTCCCGCAGTCCGTCGTCGTCATAATCCGAGACCCCCGCGTTTTCAAACGCTGTCTCACAACTCTCCATATCAAAGCCGAAGCTCGAGGCATAGCTTGAGTTATAAAGAGGAGACATCGGGTTTATCGGAAGCGTCGCCTCAGCAGCGCAGCCGTCCATCATGTTGGTCACGATGGAGCTTCTGTCGATGGCATATGTCATGCAGTGGCGGTAGCCCGGTGTCTGGAAGAACATGCTGCTCATATTATACCCGATGTAATGCATGTTGGTCGTCATGAAATAGCGCGTCTCGTTCGCACTGCCATAGCCGAGGGAGCTTATGCTGTTGGGATCGTTGACGACAATGTCTATAAGCGAATCCTCAAAAGCCGTTATGGTATCCGCGGCGCTAGTATATCCCCTGAGGTAGATCTCATCTATCGGCATCTGCGCGGCAAGCGGATGTCTGTCAAACAATTCAAGCTTTTCACCGTCCGGGGAGAGCATGTATGGGCCCGTGCCCGCGGGCGACGGCTCGTCTATGCTCCCGTCGGGAATGACGGGGATGTTGAGAAGCGCAGGAAACTGATAGTTTGCGCCGAGGATGTTAACAACAAAGGTCTCCTCGTCCATCGCGGATATGCCGATTATCTTCGACAGGCGCGTGGAATACTGTGTGCTGTTCATCGCGCGCTGTATCGAATATACCGCGTCATAGGCCGTCAGACCGCTCCCATCATGGAATACCCTGCTTGTGTCCACGGTGAAATACCAGGTCGTCCCGTTCTCGCTGCTGTACTCGGTTATGAGGCTTGGCGTAAACTCATAATATTCGTCCACTTCAAAAAGCGTGTCGTATATAAGAGGCATGAACATCAGATTTGCCGAACTCTCGGCAGAGAATGGGTTCAGGGAGTCCTCCGTGTCGTAGATGACCGAAAACAGGTCGTCGGCCGCATATCCCTGCGTTAGCTCCGTACCGACGGATACGCCGGTTTCCGTCTCCTGTTCCGGCTCGTCGGAGGTAATCGTCAGCATCTGGCAGCCCGTAAACATACCCAGGCACATAACGGCCGCAAGTATGAGCGGCAGTATCCTGTTCCTCATATGCTCACACCTCCGGCAGAACTATGGCAGCGCACTGAGAGCCGCGCAGGCCCTTCGTCACTCTGTGCGACCAGTATCTGTCGCTGCGGCACATCGTGCACTCCTGTGACACGTCGATGTTCTCCTCCCGCAGACCGAGCTTGAGCAGGCGGTGCCGGTTTGCCATGCGCAGGTCGACAAGAAACTTGCCGGCGGCAGCGGCTCTGGGCCGGAAAAACTGCTCCCCGTCCGGCCCGAGCCAGTTTATTACAGCCTGCGTCACGTCGGAACCGGTCTCAAAGCAGCAGGCCCCGATCGCAGGGCCTATCGCGGCGGAGATACTTTCGCTCTTCGAGCCAAGCTCCAGCATCCTGCCGACGGCAACGCCTAGTATATCGGCAACGCTGCTGCGCCAGCCGCAGTGTATCGCGCCGATAACTCCGTTTTCCCCGTCGCAGAGCAGGACAGGTACGCAGTCAGCGGTGAAGCAGACTATCGGAAGCCCTCGGACGCCGGTGACTATGCCGTCCGCCTCCGGCGCGGGCTCGTCATAGGGGGCGCGGCGGTCAGCGTCAGAGACGATGCGCACAGTGCTTCCGTGCACCTGCCTGGTGCAAGCCATGCTCAAAGCGTCAAAGCCGAGCGCACTGCCTAGCCGACGGTAATTTTCAAGCACGTTTTCCGACTTGTCTCCGCGATTTTCGCCCAGATTCAGGCTCTCCAGCGCGCCTGTGCTGACTCCGCCGAGACGCGTTGTGAACGCGTGCGGAACCGGCAGCACCGAGCTAGTCATATATACCGGCCCGAAGGCCGAACGATTTTCTCTAAATGCCATGTTATTTACCCGTTTCTGCCGCAGCAGTCCTTATATTTCATCGGAAGCCCGTTCGGACGCAGCTTGCCGCAGGGACAGGGATCGTTGCGCCCCGGTTTTTTGACCTTGCGCACGGGCTGCTTTTTAACGCTGGCGTCTCCGCCGACATTCGCAACGGAGGTCTTCGCAACGCTCTTTCTCTCAAGCGCGCTGTCGCGCTTTACACGCACGGTGAACATGCGCCGCACGACCTCCTCCTTTATTCCGTTTACCATGGCCTCAAACATCTCGAAGCCCTCTTTTTTATACGCGTCTATCGGCTGTACGTTTCCGTAGGCGCGCAGTCCGATGCCGCGGCGCAGCTCCTGCATGGACTCGATATGCTCCATCCAGTACTCATCGACGACGCGCAGCATGACGACACGCTCAAGCTCACGCATGAGCGGCTCGCCAAACTCCTTTTCGCGGCTGTCATAGGTCTTGTCGGCAAACTCCATGACCTTTTCAAATGTCGTCTCGAGGGTGTATGCGCGCAGCTCCTCCGGCGTCGGGTTTATCGCCCCGCGCGGCAGGAACAGCGCATAGAAAGGCTTCATGGTCTCCTCGAACTGCTCCATATCCTCAAAGTGGTCACGGCCGCCCAATCCCTGCACGAGTTCTGAGCGTACGGTCTCCTCGATCATGCCGTGGACATAGCTCTTTATATCCTCGCCGTCAAGGACACGGCGGCGCTCGTCGTATATGATATTTCGCTGGACATTCATGACGTCGTCGTATTCCAGGACGTTCTTTCGTGACTGGAAGTTGCGGCTTTCGACGGTCTTCTGTGCCTGCTCTATTGCGTTTGTGAGCATTTTCTGGTCTATCGGCGTATCCTCGTCGAGGCCGAGCGCATCCATCATGCCCCTGACGCGCTCAGAGCCGAACAGACGCATGATATCATCCTCCATTGAGATGAAAAAGCGGCTCTCGCCGGGATCGCCCTGCCGCCCCGCACGGCCGCGGAGCTGGTTATCGATACGGCGGGACTCATGCCGCTCAGTACCGAGAATATACAGGCCCCCGACCTGGCGCACCTGCTCTGCCTCCTGGCTGGTGACCTCCCTGTGCTCGCGCTCGCGCTCTGAATACATAACTCGCGCTTTGAGAACCTCTTCGTCGTCCGTGTCGGCATAACCGGTTGCCTCCGCAATCACCTCGTCTGAGAAACCGGCCTTGCGCAGGTCGTTTCTGGCAAGATACTCAGCGTTGCCGCCGAGCATGATGTCCGTGCCTCGTCCTGCCATGTTCGTGGCAATCGTGACGGTGCCGAGTTTGCCCGCCTGCGCGACTATCTCCGCCTCCTTCTCATGGTTTTTGGCGTTGAGCACGTTGTGCTTGATGCCCTGCTTTTTGAGCAGCCCGGAGATAAATTCGCTTTTTTCTATTGACACGGTGCCGACCAGAATGGGCTGCCCCTTCTCGTGGCAGGCAACTATCTGGTTTATTATTGCCCGGTTTTTGCCGTTTTCGTTTTTGTATACGACGTCGGTGTGGTCAATGCGCTGCAGCGGTTTGTTGGTCGGTATTTCGACTATGTCGAGGTTATATATCGCCTGGAACTCCTCCTCTTCGGTAAGCGCGGTTCCCGTCATGCCGGAGAGCTTGCAGTAAAGACGAAAATAGTTCTGAAAAGTAATGGTCGCAAGAGTCTTGTTCTCGTTTGCGACGGTGACATGCTCCTTTGCCTCGATCGCCTGGTGCAGTCCCTCGGAATAACGCCGGCCGAGCATCAGGCGGCCGGTGAACTCATCAACGATTATGACCTCGCCGTCCTTGACGACGTAGTCGATGTCGCGCTTCATGATCCCGTGGGCCTTCAGAGCCTGGTTTATGTGGTGGGCCAGCGTCGAGTTTTCAAGGTCGGAGAGGTTTTCAATGCCGAATGCCGCCTCAGCTTTAGCGGTGCCGCGCGCGGTAAGCGTTGCGGTGCGGGCCTTTTCATCGACGATATAATCAGCGTCGATGTCGTCATCCTCCTCGGCCTTGTCGTCCGTGGAGGCATAGACCACGCACTTGAGACGGGAGACAAAGTCCTCCGCCCGCTGGTACAGTTCTGTCGATTCGTCGCCCTTGCCGGAGATTATCAGCGGGGTCCTGGCCTCGTCGATAAGTATGGAGTCGACCTCGTCGACGATGGCGAAAGGGTGTCCTCGCTGTACCATGCTCTTTTTGTATATTGCCATGTTGTCGCGCAGATAGTCAAAGCCCATCTCGTTATTCGTGCCGTAGGTGATGTCGGCGGCATAGGCCTTTCGCCGCTCGTCATTTGTCAGGCCATGTACGATGAGTCCTACACTCAGGCCCATGAAGCGGTGCACCTTTCCCATCCAGTCCGAGTCACGGCGGGCAAGGTAGTCGTTAACGGTAACTATATGCACGCCCTTGCCCTCAAGCGCGTTGAGATAGGCCGGGAGCACGGCAACGAGGGTCTTGCCCTCGCCGGTCTTCATCTCGGCGATGCGCCCCTGATGCAGCACTATGCCGCCGATGAGCTGGACGCGGAAGGGCTTCATGCCCAGAACGCGCCACGCGGCCTCCCTCACGGCGGCATATGCCTCCGGCAGGATGTCGTCGAGCGTCTCTCCGTTGGCAAGCCTCTGCTTAAATTCCTGCGTTTTTGCCTTGAGCTGATCGTCGGTGAGCTCGGTATACTCCGCGTCAAGCGCCTCTATTTTGTCGGCGATGGGATATATCTTCTTGAGTTCCCTTTCGCTGCGTGTTCCGAAAAGTTTTGTTACAAGTCCCATAATTTATATTCTGCCTTTCACAGTTATGTTAGACGGGAAAGAGCTGTATCCGTTGCCAAAGTATTGTACCACAGAAATGTGAATAAATAAAGTATATCCGGCCATTCTCTGCCGTTTGAAGTCTTTGAAAAGTTCTCACACGCCGCGCTATGTTCCCCCGCTTCAGGGCAAAAACGAAAAATTACCAGCCGTTGCTGTTGAACGGAGGGTGATTTTGCTGTATAATATCCAGGATCAAACTATCTGACATCTGATAAGGGGCAAGACAAATGAAAGCAGGTTTCGACAACGAAAAGTACCTACGGCTGCAGTCTGAAAACATCCGCAAACGAATCAGTCAGTTCGGTGGAAAGCTGTACCTGGAGTTCGGCGGAAAGCTTTTTGATGATTACCACGCCTCCCGCGTTCTCCCGGGCTTTGCCCCGGACAGCAAGGTGCGCATGCTCATGGAGATGCGGGATGAGGCGGAGATCGTCATCGTCATCTCGGCCGACGATATCGAGCGCAGCAAGCGACGCGGCGACCTGGGCATCACCTATGACGCGGACACTCTTCGCCTGATCGACGCGTTCAGGGGCTGCGGTCTCTTCGTCGGCAGCGTCGTCATCACGCACTACCGCGCACAGCCGGCGGCGGATAATTTCCGCAAGCGCCTTATCAGCCTGGGCGTCAATGTCTATCTGCACTATGTCATCCCCGACTATCCGTCTGACATCCCGGTCATCGTCTCGGACGAGGGCTTCGGCCGAAACGACTATATCCCAACTCAGCGGCGGCTCGTGGTCGTGACCGCGCCCGGGCCGGGCAGCGGGAAAATGGCGACCTGCCTTTCCCAGCTGTACCACGAGCATAAACGCGGTATAGCCGCCGGATACGCAAAGTTTGAGACTTTCCCGATCTGGAACCTGCCTTTGCGCCATCCCGTCAATCTCGCATACGAGGCCGCGACCGCGGATCTCGACGACGTCAATATGATAGACCCATTCCATCTTGAGGCCTATGGGGAGACTACGGTCAATTACAACCGCGATATCGAGATCTTCCCTGTGCTCAACGCGATACTCGAGCGTATCTGGGGCACCAGCTATTACAAAAGCCCGACGGACATGGGCGTCAATATGGCCGGATACTGCATCTGCGACAACGATGTCTGCCGCGAGGCAAGCTGTCAGGAAATCGTGCGCCGCTATTTTTCCACGGCCTGCTCTCTACGCCAGGGTCTGGCCGAAAAGACGGAGCTTGCCAAGCTCGAGCTGCTGATGAACCAGCTTGGCATCACGCCCGAATACCGTGCGCCCGTGGCCCCTGCACTCAAACGCGCTGAGGAGACCGGAGGCCCCGCCGTTGCGATGGTCCTGCCGGACGGAAGACTCATAACCGGAAAGACGAGCGACCTTCTCGGCGCTTCCTCGGCCTGCCTTCTCAACGCGCTCAAGGCCCTGGCCGGGATCGATAAGGACGTGCTGCTCATCTCCCGCGAGGTGATAGAGCCCATACAGAAGCTCAAGATAGGCTATATGGGCAACCATAACCCCCGCCTGCATACCGACGAAGTGCTGATAGCCCTGGCAATATGCGCTGTCACGGATACGCGCGCGGCCGCCTGTCTTGACCACCTGTCAAAGCTTGACGGGGCCGAGGCGCACTCGTCCGTCATTCTCTCCCGCGTCGATGAGGAACAGTTCCGCAAGCTCGGCGTAAATATCACCTGCCAGCCCGAATACCAGACACAAAACCTCTACCACCGTTAGGGCCTTGATTCCAACGCGATACGGGATTATAATAAATGAATAACATGTCGTAATGTGATACTTTCAACTCTAGGGGAGGCTTCACTCCCGAAAGGACTGTAACGCAAATGAAAGAACTTCTTCTCGGCAACGCCGCCGTTGCCCGCGGCCTGTACGAGGCCGGATGCCGCTTCGTCTCCGCTTATCCCGGAACTCCATCCACTGAGATAAGCGAGGAGGCCGCAAAGTATTCCGAGATCTATGCTGAATGGGCTCCTAATGAAAAGGTGGCGGCCGAGGCGGCCATCGGTGCCTCCATCGCCGGGGCGCGCGCTTTCTGCGCGATGAAGCACGTCGGCTTCAATGTCGCTGCAGACCCGCTCTACACCGCTTCATACACGGGTGTGGGCGGCGGCCTTGTCATCGCCGTCGCAGATGACCAGGGCATGCATTCCTCGCAGAACGAGCAGGACAGCCGCAACCACGCCATCGGTTCTAAGATCCCCCTGCTTGAGCCGGCAGATTCCGCCGAGTGTCTGGAGTTTACAAAAATAGCCTTTGATCTGTCCGAGAAGTTTGACACACCCATTATCCTGCGCACCTGCACGCGCGTCGCCCACTCGCAGAGTCTCGTCGATCTCGGCGAGCGCGAGGAACACGAGCTCAAGGGATACGTCAAGAACCCTGCAAAATACGTCATGCTTCCTGCCAACGCGATAAACCGCCATGTCTGGGTCGAGGAACGCATGAGACAGCTTGCCGAGTTTGCCGAGACAAGCCCTCTCAACCGTGTGGAGATGGGAGATACCGACATCGGTTTTGTGACCGCCGGCATCTGCTATCAGTATGTGCGCGAGGTCTTTCCCTACGCAAGCATACTCAAGCTCGGCATGATTAACCCGATGCCCACACAGCTCATACGAGATTTCGCCTCAAAGGTCAAAAAGCTCGTCGTCGTTGAGGAGCTTGACCCCGTCATAGAGAACCACTGCCGTCTGAGCGGTGTGCGCGTCGACGCCGGCAAGGATATATTCGGGCTTCAGGGAGAGCTCAGCCAGTCCAAAATTGCCGCCGCCATGGGAGTTGAAGCAAAGCCCACGCTTGAGTTTGGCGAGGCTGTCCCCGCGCGTCCTCCCGTGCTCTGCCCCGGTTGCCCGCACCGTGGCACCTTCTATGTCCTCAGCCGCATGAAGGTCACGGTCTTTGGCGACATCGGCTGTTATACGCTCGGTGCACTGGCGCCGCTTACCGCGCTGGACACTGCGGTGTGCATGGGCGCGTCCATCTCTGGCCTGCATGGATTTAACAAGATCCGCGGCGCGGAGACTGAAGGGAAATCCGTCGCCGTCATCGGCGACAGCACCTTTATGCACTCGGGCATAACAGGTCTTATAGATATAGTATATAACCAGAGCTTCTCGACCGTCATCATCCTCGACAACTCCATCACTGGAATGACCGGGCATCAGCAGAATCCCACCACGGGCAAAACCCTCAAGGGTGAGAGCGTGCCGATGATAAGCATAGAAAAGATCTGTCAGGCCGCTGGAGTTGAACGTGTGAGCGTCTGCGACCCCTATGAGATGGACAAGTTCGAGCAGCTGCTCCGCCAGGAGCTTGAAGCGGAGGAGCCGAGCGTCATCATTGCCCGCCGGCCCTGCTTCCTGCTTCCGGGCATCAAGGCCGCGCCGCCTCTGTACATAGACGCCGACGAGTGCAAAAAGTGCCGTATGTGCATGAAGATCGGCTGCTCCGCCATCACCTTTGAGGACGGGCACGCCGCTATCGACGAGACTCTCTGCGTCGGCTGTGAGCTGTGCATGCAGATGTGCAATTTCGGTGCCATCAAAAAGAGCTGAGCAAGGAGGATCTGAAAATGGAAACAAAATGCATAATGATAGTCGGCGTCGGCGGTCAGGGCACGCTTCTGGCCTCGAGGATCCTCGGCGACGCGCTCATTGCCAGCGGCTATGACGTCAAGGTCAGCGAAGTTCACGGCATGAGCCAGCGCGGCGGCAGCGTCGTTACATATGTCAAATACGGCGACAGAGTCTATTCCCCCATCATCGACAGGGGCGAGGCAGACTACATCCTCGCCTTCGAACGGCTGGAGGCCGCGCGCTGGCTGAGCTATCTCAGGCAGGGCGGCACGGTCCTCGTAAACGACCAGCGCATCAGCCCCATGCCCGTCATCACGGGCGCTGCGGAGTATCCGGAGGATATTCTTGAGAAAATGCGCGAGCGCGGCGCAAAGCTCATCAGCCTGGACGCCCTTGCCCCGGCCGTCGAGGCCGGAAACTCCAAGGCAGTGAACGTTGTCCTCATCGGCGTGCTGTCCCGGGTCATGGATCTCCCGGAGGAGGTCTGGGCAGCGGCTCTTGAAAAGAACGTAAAACCGCAGTTCCTAGATATAAACAAAAAGGCCTTTGCCCTCGGCAGGCAGGCGGCCGGGTAAGGCGCATCAAAAGGATAAAAGCATATTAAAGGATGACAGAGAAATCCCCTTTCTCTGTCGTCCTTTTTTGCACAGAGTCCCGCCAGCCTGCGCAAAATCCTTGTATCCAGCCTATTAACAAGGCGTAATATCTGAGATAAAAAAATATGTTTATTGATAAACTGATTTATTTATTGGAGGCAATAATATGCCGGCAAAAAAACGGATCCCCCGGGAAAAGATACTGTCAGCGGCGATGGATATCCTCAGGCTGGAGGGCATACAGGCTGTGAACGTGAAAGCGCTGGCCAAGTCGCTTGACTGCTCCACGCAGCCCATATATCTCTCCTTTGAAAGCATGGACGGTCTGCGCGAACAGCTCAATTCCGAGGCAGTGAGATTCTTTCTGGATGAAATCGGCTACGGCGACGGTAAGGATGTAAACCTGTACGGGATGCCTTATATCCGCTTCGCGCAAAAGGAAAAAAGCTTTTTCAGTTTCTGTTTATGAGGCAGAATGCCTTTATCGAACTAAAAGAGGCTCTCTCCCCCATTATGCAGGAGTCGATAAAGCGGCTGATGGCACGGTATGGCATCGAGTATGACGAGGCACATCATCTGCACGACCAGCTGTGGATGCATACGCATGGCATCGCGGCCATGACAGCGACCGATTTCTGCGACTGGGACATGGAAAAGGTTCGGCGCATGCTCGCCGAGTGCGAAACTTATCTGACCAAAAAATATGGAGAATGACCGTGTTTTCTAACAAAGATCTGAAAAACCTGATTTTATCTCTGTTTGTTGAACAGTTCCTCTTGATGCTCGTAGGGATAGCGGACACCTTTGTCGTCAGCTTTTCAAGCGAGGCGGACGTTTCCGGCGTATCGCTTGTGAACTTCTTCAACACTGTTCTGGTTTTCCTGTTCACTGCCCTGTCCTCCGGCGGCGCGGTAATCATCAACCAGTACATAGGCAGCCATAACAACAGGAAAGCAGAGGAATCAGCCGGCCAGCTACTCATGATTTCAGCCGTGATTTCCGTGCTGCTTGCGGCGCTGATACTTGTTTTCAAGTGGTAGCTCCTCTCCCTGCTGTTCGGTCAGGTGGAGCCTGACGTGATGGCGGCATGCGAGACCTATCTGGTGATAATGACGTACTCGCTGCCCTTTCTGGCCATCTATGATGCGGGAGCCGCACTGTGCAGAAGCATAGGGAAAGCAGGCGCAACAATGTACATCTCCACGGCCGCAAATATCATCAACATCGTCGGAAACTGCGTCGGCGTTTTCGCGCTTGGTATGGGGCCGCCGGCGTGGCTTACCCGTCGCTGCTGTCCCGGATCCTGTCCGCGGCAGCCGTTACCGCTTTCTGCTTCAACAGGCGTAATACGACGCGGTACAGGCTAAAAGAGCGTCTTTTTCTGGGACGGCAGCCTGCTCAAAAAAATCATGGGCATCGCGCTTCCAAACGGCATTGAAAACGGCGTTCATCAACTGGCAAAAGTTGCGCTCTCGAGCATGGTGGCCCTGTTCGGAACTTATCAGATCGCGGCAAACGGCATGAAAAACAATGCCAGGGGCCGCTCCGGTACGGGACGGCCCTGCATGTCAGCATACATCCGCACAATGCATAATTTTGAAAGAAAGTTATTGACAACCGGTGTATGAGATGTTATTATTTTTGAGCTGACTTCCTTTGACCATATGGACACACGCGGGTGTAGTTCAATGGTAGAACACCAGCCTTCCAAGCTGGATACGAGGGTTCGATTCCCTTCACCCGCTCCACGGATCCCCTAACCGCAGCTTGGAAACAAAGTCTGGTTCGCATAAACCAGCGCGTCGTCACATATGCGCCAGTAGCTCAGTTGGATAGAGCAACTGCCTTCTAAGCAGTAGGCCAG
>CAZSRK010000049.1:0-15605 GCA_964609305.1 uncultured Oscillospiraceae bacterium | reverse complement strand
ATGACTTGGCGGACGAGCCCGTTCATACTCAAATAGACCCCCTGCGAATATTAATGTATGTGCGCATATTTATATTAATAGGCAGGATAGATGGCGCGGCGCATGTGTTTGGCACATGCGCCGTCCCCTTTACTCGTGATGTCTGACCTGTTCAGCCCGACGTAAGGATCGCCGTGATTGTCAGCGAGTGCCCGTCATGGCTGTCGGCGCGGATGCGGCCCTTGTGCGACTGTACGATGCTTTTTGCCATCGACAGTCCCAACCCATACCCTCCGGTCTGGGTACTGCGGGACTGGTCGATTCGGTAAAACCGGTCGAACAGATGCTCCAAGTTCTCCTTTTCTATCGGCTTCGCAGTGGTATTGAAAACCGTTAAAACAAGGCTGCATCCCTGTTTTTCCAGGCTTATTGTTACCTCCCCGCCCTCAGGGGAGTACTTGAGCGCGTTGTCGAGAAGTATGGATACAAGTTGCCGCACGGACTTTTCATCCCCCGTGCAGGAGAGCATCGGCCGGATGTCCGTCCGGAAGATCTTCCCCTGGCTCTTTGCCGGTGCCGCAAATGACTGGGCCATTTCTTCGACGACGTCCGAAACCGGAAACTCTATAAATTGCAGCCGCGGCTGTTCCTCCTCCATACGGGACAGGTAGATAAGGTCGTTTGTAAGCCCGCTGAGCCTTTGGACCTGGTTGCGGATATCGTCCAGCCACTGGCTTTCTCCGCACTCTATCTCGATAAGCTCCGTATCGGCGCTGATTATGGTCAGTGGCGTTTTGAGCTCATGCCCAGCGTTGGTTATGAACTGTTTCTGCTTTTCATAGCTTTCGGTCAGCGGACGGATAATACGCCTCGATAGCAGTGCCAGAAGAACAAAAACCGCTGTCAGGCCCGCGAGAGCCAGCACCGCACTATACAGCAGCGTAGAATAAAAACCGGAGAGGCTCTGGGTGCAATCAAGGAATATTATACGCTCTCCGTCCTCTTCAGTGCAGCGTGTATACCGATAATTTTCAAAAAAACCACCCGTTCTGCCGGAACTCCACACCTCCAGAGCATACTCGGCGGCAGTCTGACTGTCCACGGCGGCTATCTGCCCGGTATCGGTCTGCATTATCTGCCCCTGTTCATCGATGAGCACGGAGAAAAACCGCGACTCATACGGCGTCTCCGGAGACATGTCCCCGATATGCGGATATCCGACGTTCTCAGGCGGCGTTTCTTCCTGAAGCGGCTCGTCCCGCCTCCCCTCAAGCGTGGGAAGCTTCGGAAAATCCCCTCCGTTGGCAGCAAGCACAGCAAGAATCTGTTCCGCGTCCCCGACCACCTTGCGATAGCTCATGATGTTAACTCCCCCGAGGATAACAAGCAGCACAAATGTCAGGGACAGCATCGACGCGGTAATAAATTTGATACGCAGTTTTCTTATCATTTCAGCATTTCCAGAGAATATCCCGCGTTGCGCACCGCTTTTATCCGAATGTCTGCGTGCAGGGCGGTGAGTTTTTTGCGCAGATAGGAGATATATACCCACACCACGTTCAGCCCCACATCGCTGTCATATCCCCATATCCGCTCGAGAAAACGTTCGGAAGATATAAGCTGCCGGGGATTTAGCATAAGCAGCTCCATCATCTGAAACTCCTTGTTTGCAAGCTGGAAGCTGCCCGAGGGAGAGGACAGCTCAAACGTGCTCTGGTCCAGCGTGACGTTTCCAAACCTGAGATGGCTGCTGACCTGCCCTGTCTGCGCACGCGTCATCGCTCGGATGCGGGCCATGAGCTCCTTTGCGGAAAACGGCTTTGTGAGATAGTCGTTCGCACCGGCATCCAGCCCCAGGACCTTATCATCTACCTCGGACTTTGCCGTGAGCATTAAAACCGGTATGCGGTTCCCCTTTTCCCGGAGTCTGCGCAGCACGGTCATACCGTCCACGCCGGGCATCATGATGTCGAGTATCAGCGCATCATAGTTTCCGGCCTCCAGATATGCCAGCGCCTCCTCCCCGTCGTATACGGCGTCCGCTGAGCAGTTGTTCTTTTCGAGCAATGCGACAACAGCTCTGGATAGTGCGCGTTCATCCTCGGCAAGCAAAATGCGCACGGTTATGCGCCTCCTTTGCGGGTTATATTAGCTTTGAAAATACCCGTTAAACTTTAATCTTAACTTAAAATACCATGAAAACTACGGATTGTCAGCAGTTTTCAGCTTTTCTTTCGTCGTCTGCCGCTATGATTGGAAGTTCTGCCTCTGTTTTGCGCAGATTCTGTGCAAAACAATACCGGGCTTTGCCAAAACGACAAAAATGAGCAAATTGTGTATTGCATTAATTTGAAAAATGAGGTATAATTCCGAAAGAATATCCTCAAAAACATATGTCCGCGCTATGCGGACATCTCTTTTGAGGCAAGAGAATTTAAGGAGATTGAACAAAATGAAAAGAACACTTGCACTTATCATCTCGCTTGTACTGCTCCTTTCCGTTTTCGCAGGCTGCGGCAGCAGCTCCGACTCCAACATCATAAAGATTGGCGTGTTTGAGCCCTCCTCGGGCGACAACGGCGCGGGCGGCAAGCAGGAAGTGCTTGGCATCCAGTATGCCCACAGCCTCAACAACACTGTCACCATCGACGGCACGGAATACACCATCGAGCTTGAGATAGTTGACAATCAGTCCTCTACGGATAAGGCCCCCTCTGCTGCGCAGAGCCTCGTTTCCGCTGGCGTGTCTATCGTCCTGGGCTCCTACGGCTCCGGCGTATCCATCGCTGCCGGTGACATATTCGAGCAGGCCAAGATCCCTGCCATCGGCTGCTCCTGCACCAATCCGCAGGTCACCGAGGGCAATGATTACTATTACCGTGTATGCTTCCTCGATCCGTTCCAGGGTACCGTCATGGCCAACTTCGCCATGAGCAAGGGCGCGCAGACCGCATATGTCCTGACTCAGCTCGGCGACGACTACTCTGTCGGCCTCGGTAACTACTTCAAGATCGCATTTGAGGAGATGGGCGGCACCGTCATCGAAGAGACCTTCCAGGAGGGCAACAACGACTACTCCGCGTTCCTGACCAACGCCATGAACGCCGGTGCTGACGTCTTCTTTTCACCGACCTCTACCACTGCAGCTTCTCTCATAATCACCCAGGCCGCTGCCCAGAATGTTACCTTCCCGATCATGGCCGGCGATACCTGGGAGAGCTCCGTTATCCTTGAGGCAGCCCAGGGCTCCGACCTCGAGATCGATGTCTCCACTTTCTTTGACGAGAACGATACCAGCAGCACTGCAGCATCCGAATTTGTCACCGGCTTCAAGGCCTGGCTCAATGAGGATTCTCAGCGTCTGACCGACAACGGCGGCAATGACATCGTCGCGGCTGTCTCCGCTCTCGGCTTCGACGGATACAACGTCGCTGTTGCAGCCATAGAGGCCGCTGGCTCCACCAGTGGTGAGGATATATGCGCCGCGCTTGCCGGCGTCTCCATCAACGGCGTTACCGGAGCCATCTCCTTCAACGAGACCGGCGACGCAAACAAGGATATGGCCTATATCAAGACCGTCAACACCGAGACCGGCGCTTTTGAGTTTGTCAAGACTCAGACCATCGCCGACCTTAGCTGAGACCAAGATGCCGAAATACACGGCGGGGGCGCTGAGCCCCCGCCGTACCCCGTTTTCAAAAGCTTTTGTGCGCCGCCTCGAAAGGGGAAAAACCACTTTCTCCTTTCGAGACGGCGCTAATCGGAGGTTGTTATATGGACTTCATTAACCAGAATCTGCCGTATATTCTTGCCGGCATTTCCGTTGGCGGACAGTACGCGCTAATCGCCATCGGGTACACGATGGTTTATGGTATCCTTCGCCTTATAAACTTTGCACACGGCGATATTTTTATGGTGGCAGGCTTTATAATGATCTATGCTTCCGCGAGCATGCCGCTTTATATTGCGATCCCCCTCGTCATCATACTTACCGTGCTTCTGGGCTTCCTTATCGAGCGTGTGGCGTACAAGCCCCTGCGCTCGGCGCCAAGGATGTCCATCATGATATCCGCGATCGGTGTGTCCTATCTGCTTCAGAACTGCGCATGGTATATAACCGGCGGCCTTGCCAAACAGTATCCGGTCATCCCGTGGATAAGCAATACCATCACCATCGGATCTGCCTCGACCAAGCTTGTGACCATCATCACCCCGATACTGACCATAATCCTTGTCGTGGCGCTCGTCATGCTCATTAAACACACAAGGACTGGTATGGCCATGCGTGCTGTCTCCAAGGATTTTGAGACAAGCCAGCTTATGGGTGTCAAAATAAATTCCGTTATAAGCGTTACCTTTATCATAGGGTCTTTCCTTGCCGCGATAGGTTCCATGCTGTATTTCACCAGCTATACGACAGTCACCCCGACCATCGGCTCCATGCCCGGTCTGAAGGCCTTTGTCGCCGCCGTCTTTGGCGGCATTGGCTCCATACCCGGCGCGGTGATCGGCGCATTTATAATAGGTATCTGCGAAAATCTTATCAAGGGCGCGGGCTACTCAACGTTTTCGGACGCTTTCACCTTTGCCCTGCTGATAATCATACTCGTCGCAAAGCCCACCGGACTCTTCGGCGAAAAGCAGACCGACAAGGTTTGAGGTGTGTGCCATGAGTAAAAAGAAAAAAAATATCATAAATGCGGCTCTTCTTGTCGCTCTTATTGTACTGCTGTTTGTGCTTGAGGCTGTGATCCCTGCCTCATCTATGCTCTTCACGGTGCTTAAAAAAGGCGCGATATATGCACTCGTCGCGGTATCTATGAACCTGCTAAACGGCTTTACCGGGCTTTTCTCCCTTGGTCAGGCGGGGTTCATGCTCATCGGCGCATACGCATACGGCATCCTCTCAATTCCAGCCGACGCAAGAGCATCAGTTTATCAGTATTTCGACGGCGGCATCGTGCAGTTTTCGATCCCGGAGCTTCTGTCGGGCAGCTTTCTCGGCGCTGACGTCGGCAACATGCTTGGTGTTATAATAACGCTTATCATCGCCGGCTGCTGCGCGGCCGTGTTCGCTTTCCTCATAGGTCTTCCCGTCCTGCGTCTGAAAAGCGACTATCTGGCTATCGCAACGCTCGGATTTGCAGAGATCATCCGCGCGATATTCCAGTGGGACACTCTCGGGCCCTTGACCAACGGTTCCAACCTGCTGCGCAAATTCCCCACGTTCAGCTCCGTATTGTTTCCCTTTATCGTTGCGGGCGTGTGTATCGCAATCATTGTACTATTGATTAATTCATCCTATGGACGAGCCTTTAAGGCAATCCGTGACGATGAGATAGCGGCCGAGGCGATGGGCATCAATCTTGCCCGTCACAAACAGATGAGCTTTGTCATAAGCTCCTTCTTCGCAGGCGTTGGCGGTGCCTTGCTGGCCATGTATCAGACCACTATCCAGGCCAGCGCCTTTAAATCCTCGATGACCTATGAGATACTTCTGATCGTTGTACTGGGCGGTATCGGCTCCGTAACCGGAAGCTGCATCGGCTCGTTTCTCTTCGTGGCCTGCAGCGAGTGGTGGCTGCGCTTCCTTGACCAGGAGACGTGGATCGGAGCTTTCAAAGTCCCCCTGCTGCGTTCCGGTTTCCGCATGGTTGTTTTTTCTGTCATCATAATGCTCGTCGTACTGTTCTACCGCAGAGGCATCATGGGCGATCATGAGTTCTCCGTTGAAGGTATCATAAACTTTTTCAAGCGATTATACCGACGAATCTTCAAGCGCAAGGGTGAGGAGGTGTCCAAATGACGGAAAACGTCCTCAATGTTGAAAACGTGACCATGCAGTTCGGCGGCGTCGTCGCTGTGAACAATCTGTCTATGACGGTAGATAAAGGTGAAATCGTCGCGCTTATCGGCCCAAATGGAGCCGGTAAAACCACCGCGTTCAACTGCATCACCGGCGTTTACGAGCCGACAAACGGCCGAATCAGCTTCATGGGTGACACCATCGTTGAAAACTATCCGCACGGCAAGGTAAAGAAGCTTTACGCCGGCGAAAACATGGGCAAGTACACAAAGAAAATTAACCCTACGCCCGACAAAATCACTGCACTGGGCATCGCTCGTACGTTCCAGAACATCCGTCTTTTCTCCAGCATGAGCGTCTTTGACAATGTCCTCACCGCAAAGCACATGCGAGCAAAGCAGAACGTCTTTTCCGCCACCTTCCGCATCAGCCATGCAGAGGAACGCCGCATGCGTGAGGAGACCGAGGCCCTGCTTGTCGAACAGAACCTGTTCGAACACAGGGACGAGTTGGCTACAAGCCTTCCCTATGGCCTCCAGCGCCGGCTTGAGATCGCCCGCGCGCTGGCAACGGAGCCGAAGCTCCTCCTGCTGGATGAGCCAGCCGCCGGCATGAACCCGCAGGAAACTCTGGAGCTGACGGAGTTCATAAAGCAGATACGCGAAAAATACGGCCTCACCATTCTCATGATAGAGCACCATATGGATCTCGTCATGCGTATATCCGAGAGGATATATGTCCTCGACTTCGGCAAACTGATCGCCGAGGGCACACCGGAAGAGGTCCAGAACAATCAGCGCGTCATAGACGCATATCTGGGGGTGGCTGACGATGCTTAAAATAACAGATCTTAAAGTCAATTACGGCGGCATCGAAGCTGTCAAGGGCATCTCCTTCGAGGTGCCGGAGGGCAGCATTGTAACGCTCATCGGCGCAAACGGCGCCGGTAAATCCACCACGCTGCGCACGATTTCCGGCCTTGTAAAGCCCGCCTCCGGCTCAATAGAATTTATGGGCGAGGATATAACGGGAAAGGATCCCACCGCTATCGTCACACGTGGCATAACCCTCGTCCCTGAGGGGCGCAAAATCTTCCCGGATCTGACCGTCCTTGAAAACCTGCGCATCGGCGCGTATCTGCGCAAGGACAACATCAGCTCCGACCTGGATTGGGTATACTCCCTGTTTCCCCGGCTGAAAGAGCGCCACTGGCAGCTCGGAGGCACCCTCTCCGGCGGTGAACAGCAGATGCTTGCTGTCGGACGTGCGCTGATGAGCCGTCCGAAACTGATGATGATGGACGAACCTTCTCTGGGCCTTGCCCCGCTGGTCGTGCAGGACATCTTCTCAATAATAAAGCAGATAAGCGGACAGGGCGTCACCATCCTTCTTATCGAGCAAAACGCAAATATGGCCCTCAAGACCGCAGATGTCGGCTATGTGCTCGAAACCGGCCGCATCACGATGAGTGGCTCCGGGCAGGAGCTTCTGGCAAATGAGGATATAAAAAGAGCATATCTCGGGACCTGAAAGCCCGTATATTGGAAAGCCGTCCGCTATGGACGGCTTTTCTCTTTGGAACATTCAGTATCCACATGCGTCATATAAACATACAGGAAAGGAGGTCCTCAGAATGAAAAGAACGCTGTCTCTCGCTCTTGCATCATTCATACTGTTGTCAGCGTTTACCGGATGCGCGCAGACGTCCGATATTCCCGAAGATATATTCACCGGCGCGCCCAGTGAAGTTCCGGACGATATAGTGACGGAAAGCCCATCCCCATACGATGTCCAGAACATGGATGCACCCCAATATGTGCAGGATTATTCCCAGCTCATCGAGCATCTTGGCAGTAGATATGCGTATGAGACCGACGCACTTGCCCCTCTCGCTGTTCTGGAAGAGATGGCTGAAGCTGAAGCTCCCGCCTCTGACGATACCGTTTTGCAGGCCGGCGAGACGGCAGGAGATTACTCGCAGACCAATGTGCAGGTCGCCGGTATCGACGAAGGCGACATCGTCAAAACCGACGGCAGATATATTTATGTCCTGCACGGCAATGACCTTGTTATCTACGAAGCCGCAGGAGCGGACACAGGCAGATTGGGCAGTATCACGCTCGGCTATTCCGAGGACACAACCGAGGCTAGTGGATATCAGACCTATTATGAATACCGGGATAAATCACCCGCTGAAATGTATGTAAACGGCAGCACTGTTATCGTCATCTCACCGGATTATTACAGCCTTGACTGGTCGACGCAGGAAGAACGGGACTACGAATACTCGGAAACAGTCTGTCTTGATTTTATCGATGTGAGCGACCCCACCTCCCCTGCCCTGATTACATCCATCTCTCAGGACGGCTATCTGAATACCTCGCGTCTGTACGATGGCTGGCTCTTTCTTATCAGCCGTTACTATGTCTATGATTTTGACGAGAGCGATCCCGGTACTTATGTCCCCTGTATAGGCATAGACGGCGTGGTAACGCCGCTGGAGCCGGAATGTATCGCAGTTTACCCGGACTGCAGCTCCGACAGCTACTGCGTCATCGGCGTTTATGACGCACGCAGCGGCGCCCTCGGCCATGCCGAAAGCCTGCTCGGTTCCGGCGACACGGTGTATATGAGTACAGGCGGCATCTACCTTGCCGACAATGAATATTACCGCGACGCCGGCGAGGAGCGCACCGAGAGCGTATATAAGGTAACAGATTACGTCAGCGGTAGCCGCACCAGGATAACCCGTTACGATATCTCCGGCGGAAGCGTAACATTTGCCGCCTCCGGGAGCGTCCCGGGGTACCTCAACGACCAGTTCTCACTGGACGAGCACAACGGCTATCTGCGCGTCGTCACAACCGTGTCCACAGACAGTTACAGTGTCTATGTCGACGAAGAACGCGACATCACAAACTATGTCTGGGATGACAGCGCAAGCTTTAACGGCCTTTATATCCTTGATGGCGGCCTTGCGACCGTCGGTAAGGTTGACGGTCTCGCCGAGGATGAGATCGTCTATTCCGCGAGATTTGACGGCGATATCGCGTACTTTGTCACTTTCCGCCAGACAGACCCGCTGTTTGCCGTTGACCTGAGCGACCCCTCGTCTCCCGAGGTGCTCAGCGCTCTGAAAATACCTGGCTTTTCAGAGTATCTACACTTCTGGAGCGAAGGCCGGCTGTTCGGCCTGGGAAGGGACGCTGACGAGGCAACCGGTTCAGCGGACGGCATAAAGCTCAGTATGTTCGACACATCTGACCCATCTGACGTACGCGAAAAATGCACCCTGTCGCTCGGGCAGTCATACAGCGAGGCCCTGTATAACCACAAGGCGATACTCATCTCCGCAGAAAAGAACTTCATCGGCTTCCCGGCTGACGGGAGTTATATGATCTATGGCTATACGGACGCGGAGGGATTCACAAAGAGCGCTGAGATTGACTGCGGCGAAAGCTGGAGCGGCGCACGTGGGCTTTATATCGACGATTTTGCATATATTATAGGAGACGCCATAACAGTTCTGGACATGACGGATTTCACTCTCATAACCACGATTACAATCGCGTAAAACCGATAAATTTTCCGGAAAATGTGCTTATTTTCCTTGACAAGCCCCTCTCTGAATGATAAACTAACAAGGCCGCTTTGAATGGGCCACAAAGTGAAGCTCGGCTTCCGCCCCCGACAGCGAGACTCCCAAGAGAGGCAGGTGCAACTTAAGTGAAGCATGCTATCATCGAGACCGGCGGTAAGCAGTACCGCGTTGCCGAGGGCGACGTCGTTTTTGTTGAAAAGCTCAACGCTGAAGCCAGCGAGACCGTCACCTTTGACAGGGTCCTGGCAGTTATCGACGATGAGACCAGCGTTTTCGGCGCTCCCGTTGTCGAGGGTGCGACCGTTTCCGCAAACGTCGTTAAAAACGGTAAGTCCCGCAAGATCCGTGTCTATAAGATGAAGCCCAAAAAGGGCTATCGCAGGACCAAGGGCCACAGGCAGCCCTACACGCAGGTGCAGATATCCGCGATAAACGCCTGATTTTCCGCGAATACGACTAATGGAGGTGTAACCAAATGGCACATAAAAAAGGTATGGGTTCAACCAAGAACGGACGCGACAGCGAGTCCAAGCGCCTTGGCCCCAAGAGAGCCGATGGTCAGTTCGTCCTGGCCGGCAACATCCTTGTCAGACAGCGCGGAACCAAAATCCATCCCGGCGTAAACGTCGGCCGTGGCAACGACGACACCCTGTTCGCCCTCAAGGACGGCAAGGTCAAGTTCGAGCGTCTGGGCAAGGACCGCAAGCAGGTCTCTGTCTACGAAATCGCACAATAAGCAGAATCTGAATCAGACGGGTGGGCGAAGCGTTGCCCACCCGTTTTTTGGATATAATCATTCCATGAAAGGAGCGGATACCGATGGCGGGTTCCTTCGTTGATAAGGCCACGATCAGGGTAACGGCCGGAAAAGGCGGCAACGGTGCCGTCGCTTTCCACCGCGAAAAATATATTGCCTCCGGCGGACCTGACGGTGGGGACGGCGGGCGCGGCGGCGATGTCATCGTCGTCGTAGACGACCATATGTCCACGCTGATGGACTTCAGATATAAGCGCAAATATGTCGCGGGCAACGGCGCCGACGGACAGGGCAAACGCTGCTCCGGCAAGGACGGGCAGAGCCTGACGATCCGGGTTCCGCGCGGTACGCTTATCCGTGACCGGGAAACCGGCGGGATAATCAAAGATATGTCCGACGACGAGCCGTTTGTGCTCGCCCGCGGAGGGCGCGGCGGCTGGGGCAACAAGCACTTTGCCACACCGACCCGGCAGGCCCCGCGCTTTGCCAAGCCCGGGCTTCCGGGCCAGTCACGCGAGATAACGCTTGAGCTCAAGCTGCTTGCTGACGTCGGTCTTGTCGGTTTTCCCAATGTCGGCAAGTCCACCCTGCTCTCCGTCGTTTCAAAGGCGCATCCCAAGATCGCAAATTATCATTTCACCACGCTGTTTCCCAACCTCGGAGTTGTTTACGTCACGGAGGGCGTGTCATTCGTCATGGCGGACATTCCCGGTATTATCGAGGGTGCCAGTGAGGGCGCGGGCCTGGGGCACGATTTCCTGCGCCATATCGACCGCTGCCGGCTGCTTGTTCATCTCGTCGATGCGGCCGGAAGCGAGGGACGCAGCCCCATCGAGGATTTTGAGACCATAAATGCCGAGCTGCGGGAATACAACGCTGAGCTGGCCTCAAGAAGACAGCTTGTAGTTGCAAACAAATGTGACCTGCTCGGAGACGACCGCTCCCCTATCGAAGAACTCAGAGCCTATGTCGAAGCCCGCGGATACAGGTTTTTCGAGATGTCCGGGGCCACGGGCCAGGGAACACGCGAGCTGATAAACGCCTGCGCGGCAGAGCTTGCACATCTGCCGCCCGTTGTGGTTTATGAGCCCGACTATGTCCCGCCTGAGCCTTCGCTCGGCTCTGCGGATGACGTCACGATAGAAAGTTATAATGACGTCTGGTACTGCGAGGGTGCCTGGCTTGAACGCCTGCTCGAACGCGTCAACCTCTCCGACTACGAGTCGAGAATGTATTTTGACCGCATGCTGCGTGAAAACCACATCTATGAGCGCATGGAGGCCCTCGGCGTCAAGGATGGGGACACCATAAGCATATATGGACTGGAATTTGAGTATAAAAGCTGATATGCAAAAGAATACCGGCAGCTGTCTGAAAAACGGCTGCCGGTACTTTTTCATGCCGGATCTTTAGAAAAGAAGGTGAAAAGAATGACGATATCAGGCGCAGAGCTGGGGTTTTCGCCCCTTTTTAATGGCTCCCGCCGCTATAAACAGGGCGCTTACCGCTATGCCAAGCATAAGAGAGTCAAACGGCAGGCCGATCAGCTCCCCAACAAGTGTGACAACGGGTCCTGCTATAATTGATATGAGAGCAAAGGTACGATCTACCTTGCCCGGCCAGAACAGCGCCGCACACAGCGGCGCGAATACCGCAGCCGCGCGCAAGCCCATCGACATGAATCCGAATCTGAGTATCGTGTCCCCCAGCGGGCCGGAAGACAGCACACAGGCCAGGACAAGTATCAGTACCATCCATATCTTACCAAGCACGCGCTGTTTTTCCGGGCTGGCAAACCTGCTGGTAAGCCGGTTTACTATATCCTCGTTTACAATAAACGAAATACCCAACGCAAGGCCGGCGCCGGTCCCAACAACCGCGATGAACAGCGCGCCGAGTACAACCCCGCTGAGGACCGGCGGCATATACATGTTGACAAACGCAGTCAAGGCTGTCTTTGCTGCTATTCCCGGGAAATTTGCGCGCATGTACAGGCCGACCAGTATTCCGCCGATACCTATGGGCGGGATAAGAAATGCAGACCACAGCGCGCCGCGCCGCGCCGCCGCATCGTTTTTTGACCAGAGCAGTGCCTGGGCGTAGGTTTGGGTCGTAATCACGCCGAAGAGCAGCGACAGTCCGGCGCCGAGGTCGATACCGATGCCGCGGGCAAAAAGGCTGAAAAAATGCACGCCTTCGGGATTGTCAATGGCGTTGGTCATGTCCACGAACCCGCCTATGCCGCCTGTCTTTACAAGCACTATTGCGCCGCAGCCTATCATTGCAAGATAAAGAAGCCCCATCTTCAGTATTCCCACCATCCCGGCGCCTTTCGCGCCGCCGATTACCACATACAGTATCATCAGGACGGTAGTCAGTATAAGCTCCGGTATCAGGCCCATGTCAGGAAAGAGTACTGCCAGAACCGCGGAAGCCGCGATCATCTGGGAGATGATGTTGATAAAGGTACCAATGGCGCTGAGCACCGAAGCGGCAACGCCAGCCGTCGAGCCAAACTCGTTGTTAATCATGCCGACCAGCGTATGCCCGCCGTTGCTTCTTATGGGCTTTGCAAACACCAGCGCTAGCACAAGGCAGGATATGCCGCCGCCGAGTGTGAACCACCAGGCACTCATCCCGTAATTATACGCAAGCTGCGCCGTGCCCACGGTCGAGGAACCACCTACAAGCGTACCGACGATTATGCCGGCCGCGACCGCGCTGCCATGTTTTGAGGCTGCCTTTTTGTTTTTTGTGCCAGAGTAAATGCTCAGTCCGAGGATGAGCGCAATTGTAGCACACATTCCGATCAGAGTGGATAAATCCATATTTTAATGCTCCTCATTGGAAAAAAGCAATAGCCGGCCTGGCACAGAGGGGACCTCCCTTCTGCGCCAAGCCGGCTCCTTGTTCAATCCCGAGGCTATTTTTTATAGCCCCCTTAAACCGGACTGCTTATTTCGTCGTTTTCCTTTTTAAGTTCGCTGTACTGCCGCCCGATTTCCCGTATCGCGGTCAGCAGAGCTCTTTTAAGATGGCCGTAATATTTGAGCGTAATCTCGTCGATAAGCGCCTCAACGCCATTTTGCAGGCAGTAGCCCTTCATTATTGTCAGGACAAATCGCTTCCCGAGATCCGTAGCCATCGTGCAGTCAACATCCAGGATTATACCGCTTTCAAAATCAACATCCGCAACAACGACCATCTGGTCGAACATCTTCTGTGCGGTCGTGTTGTTCGGCAGTTTTGCATAGCCTGCAAGCAGGATGTGACCCGTTACTTTTCCCATAGTGAATTCTCCATGGCGGGCCCGTCAGAGACGGGAAGCGGCGAACTCTGGCGGTGAGATATCCTCTCACCGGGGGCAGGCCGCACCGCTCTGCCGGGTATTTCTCATCAGACGGGGTCGTCCATGAGCTTTTTGGTGACTCTGAAGATCTCAAACAACTGCTTATCGCGCTTTTTCTTGAGCTGTTCAATATCCTGACCGGTGTAGTCGTAAAACCCTTTGCCGGTCTTGATACCGAGCTCCCCCGCCTCGACGTGTTCTGCCAGGGTCCTTGGCATTTCATCGCCGTTTGCAGGCATGGTATAGCTGTGGTTGCGATAGTTGTTTGCTGTCATGTCAAGGCCACCGAAATCCACGCGCTTTAGCAGGCCAAGCACGCAAGCGCGTGGTATAAAGCTGGCCTTGGCGGCCAGGTCAATGGCCTCGGCGTCACAGTATCCGTTATCAAGCAGATAAAACACCTCTCGGTTGAGACACTGCTGAAGCCTGTTGACTATGTATCCGCGGATGAATTTCTTCATCCTTACCGCCGTCTTGCCGCAGTTATTGAGCATCTCGACGGCAATGTCGGCAAATTCCTCCGGCGCCTGCTCGCTCTTTACAACCTCGACAAGCGGGACGACCGCCGGCGGAGAATACCAGTGGCATATTATCTGCTGCGGCAGCAGGCTCTCTGGCACTATCTCAAAAATATTCAGTGCAGAGGTGTTCGACGCCACGATAACATCCGGGGCCACAAGCTGCGCGAGCTGCTCGTACAGTTCGCTCTTCGCCTCCCGGTTTTCAACGATGGTCTCCATGATGAAGTCCGCACCCTGCACCGCCTCGGCAACCGTCGGCGCAAAGCTTATCCGGGAATAGATGCTGTCTATGTCGGCGGCATCGATCTCCCCTTCCTCGGCAAAGGTCTTCAGGCTGGTCATAAGGGAGGCCTTGGCCTTCTCCCGGGTGGCCTCCGACCGCGTCCACATCGTTACAGTATAGCCGCCGGCCGCAAAGGTCTGTGCGATTCCGGGACCCATGGTCCCCGCGCCGAGGACGGCGATCTTCCTGATGTCGGAAAGAATTTTCATCTTAGAAAGAACCCTCTTCCCACGCGACCAGACGGACAAATCCGCCGTCAGCCATCTCGCAGCGGAACGGGAACGCGGCAATGGTCATACGCCTGCCGGTGCAGTCGTCGATATCGCCGCCGGCATTCTCGACCGTGCACACGCCGTGCTGCATAAATAGCCTATGGCAGGGCTCATAGTCCGGGAACAGGACCGTCGGATCGTTGCCGGTAGCCGCACGATATGCCGTGTCGAGCCAGGGCATCTGTTCCTTGAGCGGATGGTGCCACAGCGGAGCGTCGGTCGCGCCCCATGTGCCGGTTATGCCCTTTATGTGCTTTTCGTGAATCAGCCAGTTGGCAACCGTCGGGCCCATGCCAGGGTAGTAGTTGTAATACTTGTCGTTATTTATTCTCCAGTAGTGATGGAAGCCGGTGTTGACAACGACCCAGTCGTTCTCGCGGATCTCCAGGCCGTCCTTTGCCGCGGCCTTTTCAAAATCCTCTGGCTGGAGCTCATACCAGATGTTGCCCATCTTCGCGGGATCTCCGCCGGCGGCATTCCACTTCTCCTCGAACTCGTCGCGCAGCCAGCGCATGTCGAGAATTACGCCGGAGCCTATGCAGTGTTCAAGCGGTATCTCGGCAAGCGTATATCCATAACGCTCACGATCCACCTCTTCCTCGTGCATGACATGGTTGGGCGCATCCATATGAGTGCCCGCATGCAGGGTTCCGGTATAAGTCATGGTGCGCTTGTGGAAGCGGCCAAGATACTGTCCGCGCGGAAACTGCAGGTCCGTGCGTGCGCCGGGGAAGGGCCACAGCGGGGTATCAACGCCCCAGGGCATGGAAAGGTCATAGATCTTTGTCATCTTCGTCTTATCCAGATAGAAGTTATCCTTGTTAAGCGGCATATACGCCATGGTTTATTCCTCCTGTTGTATTTGATAAATACATCCTAAACCATGGAACAGTTCCAATGTCAAGAGGTTTTTTGCCGCCGTTTTACATTGCCGGACAAAAATTGCCCCTGTTTATGCCCCTTGCAATCTTACTCAATTTTAGTTATAATTATTATAAATATTTATAAAAATGATACAAGGCGGTGGCTTTGATGAA
>CAZSRK010000048.1:0-15996 GCA_964609305.1 uncultured Oscillospiraceae bacterium | reverse complement strand
TTCATTCACTCCAGCGACTGCAAACTAATTTGCGAAAAATCCTTGACACTACCATTGAAAGCTCTACCTCAACCGCTGACAGAAAGATTACAGCGAAAAGCGGGCAAGAGATCAACAATCTCTTGCCCGCTTTTACTGTGCCGTATGGAACGATTCCCTAAGATAATTTCAAACCGTCGTTCATAAGCGTTCCAAGACCGCAAAACAACGGTTTTGAAAATTTCAATTATTCATTTACAAACTCGATATTGACATCTCCGTTATTGCTTGACACATTGAGCGTTTTTTCCCCGCTATCTTTATTGCCCGGCAAATTGCTTTCGCCTTTTTTGAGTTCTGATTGAATGGCAAACTCTTCATAACTTCCGATGACTGTTCCGGAAATATCGCCGTTTTTAACACTCAGGTATAGGGCATTACCTACATCCAGGTTGCCAAAGATAATGTTTCCTCCGTTTGAGGACATGTTTATACTCCCGGTTACAGCAAATGCGGAAAGTATTATATCCTCGTTTGTCGTGGACAGCGTAAGGGTATCTAAAAGTGCGTCCGGTATCTGCAACAATATTTTCCGATTTTCAGCGGAGGGCTTTCCGCCAATATAATCTGTCCAATCTTTGTTACTTGCGATTGTCATTGTTAAAACATTTTCGTCAGAAACGGAAATATCGTAATACTCTTTACTATTTTCATAATATTTAATATGGACTTGTTCGTCCCCGGATAATGACACTTCAATTTCTCTGTCCCGCACATCAAGATTGAACCCTTTGATCTGTGTATCTGGCGTATAGTTTTTCTCCTCAAACGGTTCGCTGTTTTCAGAGCAGCCAACCAAAAGGAAACTGCTCAATACAAGGCACAATGCAAGTGAAATAACTTTTTTCATTTTAATTCCTCCATTGATTTCCGCAACATCCTGTGCTAGAATGCATTATAAACCTTTGTGTAACACAAAAGTCAATAGGAGAAAATTTTATGAAAAAATATTTTTCAGTCGGAGAAGCTGCGAAGCTTGTCCATACGACGAGCGAAACGCTGCGGCACTATGACCGTATTGGATTAGTGAAGCCTGGCAAAAAAGACCAATGGACCAATTATCGCTATTATACCGAGCAGGATATTGTTCGGCTGAATACGATACGGGCTTTGCAGCTTATGGACTTGCCTTTGCAGGAAATTAAAAAAGTTTTAGAATATGACGATCTCGAAAAAATTGTGGACTTTTTAGCGCAGGCGGAGAAAAAGGCCGATGAAAAAATAGCAGCGCTCCAGTACAGCAAATCAAAAATTCAGCTAGCAAAAGCAGATTATGAAAGGAAATTACAAGGACAACAAGAATTAAATAGTACTTTTCTTAAGCTTTGCCCAGAACGTGTTATTTTGCTGTCAGACACCTTAGAAATACCGACGCTTGATAATCTTTGGAATTATCTCAGCCACTTCTATGATAAAGTATCCCCTGCCTTAAAAGAGCAGTTTTCCTTTGAGGATTTGGCCGGCATATACACCGAAAACGGAATAACAAGGCTCTTTGCTGTCTGTATTCGTTATGTGAACATAGACGGATTGAAGATATTGCCAAAAGGAAAATATCTATGCGCCAACTGCACTGAAGAAAACAGAGAACAAACCTTGCGCGAGTTAATACACATGGCCCGGACAGAATATGGTGTCGAGCCGGCATTTACTGTACAGTTAATCGTCGTATCTGGAATTTTGCACTGGAATTATGAGGTGCAGGTTTATGTTGACAGATAAAAAACATTGAAACATAAATTGCTTCCCTATGGGTGCGCCGCTAATGCGGCGCACATTTTCTTTATCATTCGCTTTTATATAGGAATTACCCCAAGATCTGTCGAGGTCTCGAGCAGCAGCTCGCGCTGCGTACTTGCATCCTCAAAGGTGAAAATCACTTTATATTTCAGCCCCTTTTCCAGGTTATCAAACTTGAATTCTCCGAAGATGTTAGTCGTTCTTTCATCCAGTTTCCTGCCGTTTTCATCAAACAGCTCGACCTTTACGCCCTCAAGGCAGTCGCCGTTCCTGTCCGTACTGCCTGTTATGAAGTCCCTGAGATAACGGTGCAAATTTTTGTAATATACGCGGGGACGGGTACCGTGCTCCGGTTCGAGCTCCTGCCAGCCCTCCTCCCGCTCCGCCTCGGACTCATCACGCCATGTCAGCGCCAGGGTCGGGCAGTCGTCAACGCATCTGGGCTCCGGCCAGCCCTCGTCCAGCAGATGTGCGCATCCTGTGCATTTCTGTGGTGCCGACAGTTCCTCATTCCAGTAAATGGCGTTATACGGGCATCTGTCGACGATATCGCGTCGGCCTTTGGCCTTTTCCGGATCAATCATGACGATACCATCATCCCGGATATATACCGCGTCATCAGTCTTGCATGCCGGTTCAGCACAGTGCATGCACGGCCGCGGAAGATAAGTTACATCCAGGCGCGGAAAGGTGCCGCGCTCCCGGTAGAGTATCTCTATCCACCTGTGCCCGTGCAGAGGCTGCTCCCCGACATAGCCGGGGAACTCATTGCCGCAGAACTCGTCCTTGCATGACATGAAGCAGTTGTTGCAGTCCGTGCATTTGGCCAGGTCAATAAAAAATGTCTTGCTCATTTCGTCTCACCCTCATATTTTTTTATCTCAAGAAGCGTGCTGTTACAGACCATACCGGAGGAAGTCCTGGTCAGAAATCGCGACGGCATGAGTATATTGACACAGCCGCCTTTGTCCACCGACTCTCCCGGCACACCCAGCGGGTCGTAAGCCGCAGCGGAGCCATAGGAGTGTACGACGCCTGCAGGCACGCGGTTTGTGATCTGCGCCGCGCAGATGACCTTTCCCCTGTCGTTATACAAAAGCACTATATCGCCCTGCTTTATGCCGCGCTTTTGCGCGTCGGCCGGGTTCATGCGCACGATCCAGTAATAGTAACCGTCGATCAGCATCCTGTGATCGCGGATATCGTTCATATAGGAGTCCTTGCCGTCGCCCACCGTGTGGTGTGAAAAGCGCGGATGCGGAGATACGAGCTGCAGCGGATATTTTTCTGTCAAGTCCATGCTGCGGTGCCCCTCCCAAGAGGGGATGTACTTCGGTACGGCCGGCCTGTCCGGGTCGACCTTTTCAAAATCCGCGAGCGTTGAGGCCTTTATCTCTATCTTACCGGACCGGGTCTGGAGATCCCCCTTTCCTATCCGGAACCGGGGCGCCGGCGCGCTCTCCGGCGTGTCGCAATCGCGCTCCTCGGCAAACCAGCGAAATGCCGGCGTCGGTTTTCTGTCCGGCGTGTTTGGCACGACGAAGTATCCCTTTTCGAAAAACTCCTCCCAGCTTATGTATTTTGGCATATCGGATTGCTTATACGCCATTTTCATCCAGCCCAGCTCATCCTTCCCTCCGTCGGTATAATATTCCCCGAAGCCGAGCCGCTCGCTGAGACGCGAGAATATCCAAAAATCGGATCTGCTCTCACCCAGTGGTTCGATGCACTTGTTCTGGATACAGATTATACGGTGGTTGACCCCCGTATAGGTTGCAGAGGAAACGCCGGCCGTATTTGCAAACTCGCCGATATCCCATCGCTCAAGATTGGTGCAGGCAGGCAGGATTATATCCGCAAACGTGGCCTCGCCCTCCATCCAGACGGGCTGTGACACGACACATTCCAGGCTGTCGGAGCGGTACATGCGCGCGTAACGATTTGTCTCCGTCATGGTGCTTATATACGATCCGCCGAAAGAATAGATCATTTTGACCCCCGCGCTGCCAGGCTGCGGGTATTCGTATTTATCAAACTGCTGTTCCTGCCAGCCGAAGGAGCTTCCGTTACACCACCATTCGGCCTTGCCGTCCATTATAGCTTCCGGCAGGCGCAGGCGCTGTACGGAAAACTGCGTGCCCATATTTGAGTAGCGCGCTATCATCGGGTTTTCCGTATTTACTGGATGCGCATATCCGGGGAAATAGAAATCAAGGTTCACGGGTGCGCCCATCTGTGTGCTCCAGATATTGCTGCCGGGTTTTCCAAGGCCCTGCATCGCGGCAAGGCAGACCATAAGCCGCGCCCATTCGCCTCCGTTGCTGGTCCTGCATGCGCCGCCAAAGCCACCGACACCCCCGGCCGCGAGCATAGTCTTCTTTTTAGCCCAGAGCCTTGCCAGCGCACGGATATCACGCGCCGGGACGCCGGACTCCTCCTGCGCCCACTCCGGCGTTTTTGGCACCCCATCATCGTGGCCGAGTACATATTCCCGCCACTCGTCGAATCCAACGGTTCGTTTTTCTATATAATCTTTGTCATATGTGCCCTCGCTCATCCAGACATAGGCGATGGCCAGCGCAAGGCACACATCAGTGCCCGGGCGCGGCGCAAGCCATTTGTCCGAAAACGCCGCAGCAGTGTGGTTGAAATATGGGTCTATAAATACCATCTCAACGCCAAGCTGCCTGAGCCACTGGCGGCGGATATTGCACTCGGCCGCGGCATATACCCCGCTTGTAGCCTCGGGGTCGCTGGACCAGAACACTATAAGCTCCGTATTCTTCAGCGCATCCTCGAGCAGATCGAACTGCTCAGGAATTCCAAGTTTTCCGCAAAAGCCCCACATGTGCATCGCACCCCAGTGCCAGCCCTCCCAGCTGTCGGGGTTATGCGCAACGTCGGACATGCCGAACAGGCCCTTGAAGCGTCCGAAGCATCCATGGGAGTAGCCGATGTTGCCCCACAATTGATGCGACGACTGCTTGCCAAGCACACCGGCGGGGCCGTATGTACGCTTTATCCGGTTCATCTCGCCAGCGACGATATCCAGAGCCTCGTCCCAGCTTATCCGTTCATAGCCGGAGACACCCCTGTTCTGAGGATTAAGTTCCCCCTTCGGGTCCCAGTCAACGCGTTTCATGGGGTACAGCGCGCGGGACTTGGAGTATACGATGGACTTCTGCCCGGAGGTGAACGGCGACCGGGTTGCCTTGCGCGGCGGCGTAAAGTCATGGCCACGCGCCTGAATGTGCCAGGATGGGGCGTCATCATCCGTCAGCGTAAGCGGCGTCATTCTGATAATTTTTCCGTTGTCCACATAGACATTCACGGGGCCGCCTGTCGACAGGCTTATGTACTTCTCCATTTAGCATATCTCCATTTTCTCATACACAATTTTCTCGTACACCATAATAATACTCTCTATGTCCCGCGCCGTCAAGAAACGTCCGACAGCAGAAAAATCCCCCAGCCTCAGCCGGGGGATCCGAATTTATTTACCTGAGTACGCCGCCGCTGTTTATAAGCGTCGTGGAGTACAGAAACAGGATATCCGCGCCTTCAAAATCGACATAGTCGCCCAGCAGATCGGTGGAAATATACCGCAGGTCGACAAGCGTTATCCTGGAATAACTCTCGAGCAGCAGCGGCGCAATGCTGCTTCCAAAGGAATCGCGGAACAATATAAGTTCCCCTCCCTGCGCGTTAGAATTCTCAACGGTTATCAGAGGCTGCGCCCCGGAGAGAAAGACATTGTAGCCGTCAAGGTCATTAATCCGCTCCGGCTCATATACATTTCCCCCCGCAGATGAGTCGAGCGCCGTAACTCGCGCCGACTGTGTGAACGGGCTTGTCATGTACACAAGCTCATCCGGTTCAACCGGCAGTCCGGCCTGTCCGTAAAACGCACCGTAAAAAGGATAAAGCACGTTCTCTTCATACTGGGCCGGCGTATATGAAACACCCATCATCTCAAGCAGCGCACGGGAGGTGTCCGGCAGCTTTTCCTGACGCCAGTGTATATCCGTGCGATAATAGTCAGTGATATCAAGCGTGTCAAAAATATCTAAATAAGATAAATTATTAATTTTTTCATCTAAAATGGATATAAGTTTGTCGTAATCCATCGTTGGATATCCGGAATCCGCAGCAAAATAGTTTTTGTCAGGTATCACGGAATACCATACTCTGTTTCCATTAGTGAGGTACTTTTCACAGACCTCGTTTATCTTCTCCGCCGTGAGGCGCACAGCATTCTCATCCAGCGCCGGGTCGGACTTATACACCGTGTCGCCTATCAGATATATGCCGTTATTATCAAGCTGGCGAAATACATAGAAACACACGGCCGACTGTAGCGTGCGCAGTTCGTCCCTCATGGGAAACTGGTCGCTCATATAATCTTCAAGCTGCGTCATATATTCGCCGGAAATGAAAGCCTGCGCAGAAAGCTCCGGCAGTTGCTGCAGCTTTCTGCGCTCGGATCGTGACAGCCCGGCATCCGGCATAAGCAGATGCGCAGCGGCAAACCCGAGAATAAACAGGCAGAATACCGCTGCCGTTATTATGCTCTGAAGCTTCTCAGGCGTTTTCGCAGAACTCATTGAAGCTGTTGACAACGGCCGTCGCCGTATCTGAACCGGACATGACAAGCAGCACAAGGTTTCCGCTTTGCACGACCTCGGTCTTTTCCGCCTCGACACATATCCACTTGCGCGGGTCGGCGTTGGCCCTTATCTCCTCCGCGACAGCGGAGGCATCCTCACCGTCCGGCACACGCACGAGTACGACTGAATGCGCCTGCGCCGAGATCATCGCCTCGTTACAAGCTGCCTCGTAACCGTCCTTGTAATCTATAAATGCATAGTATTGGAAATTTTCGGAGTCGAGCAGCATATCGCTCGTCTCAATTTCCATATCTACATTAGACATTATATTGGAGAGAATATCTAGTACAGACATATCCGCCCCAGGATTGGCCTCAGCCTTGTTTCCGCATGCAGCAACTGCCAGAAGCATTACCAGTGCAAGTGACAAAAAAACAATGCGTTTCATTTTTTATTCTCCTATCGTGCGTTTAAGACGCGCAGAATAGGGGCTTTGTTCCTCTGCTTGCGCATGAATGCAAATTATAATATAATGACAGATATATTGTGTCAATACATCGGGAGAATCATTCTTTATGATGGAACTGCTGTCGCCCGCTGGCTCCCCGGAAGCTGTGATCGCCGCCGTTCAATCCGGCGCTGATTCCGTCTATCTGGGCTGCGGGGATTATAATGCTCGCAGAAACGCCAAAAATTTCGGCCCCGCCGAGCTGGAAACCGCAATAGAATACTGCCACATCCGCGGTGTGCGTGTGTTTCTGACCATGAACACGCTTTTGCGTGACCGCGAACTGTCCGGCGCTGCGAAACTTGCCACGCGCGCCAGCGACGCGGGGATAGACGCCATATTGGTCCAGGATCTCGGCGCTGCCGAAATGCTGCGCCGGATAGTGCCCGATGTTGAGCTGCATGCGAGCACGCAGATGACCGTACATAGTCTTGAAGGCGTTATGCGCTGCGCAGATATGGGCATGACGCGCGCGGTCCTCTCGCGCGAATTGTCCCTGGACGCGATAAGCCATATCTGCCGGCACTCACCTATCGAGATTGAGGTTTTTGTACATGGCGCGCTGTGCATGTGTTATAGCGGACAGTGCTTTTTCTCCTCGGTCATTGGAGGGAGAAGCGGAAACCGCGGCCTGTGTGCGCAGCCCTGCCGTCTGCAATACGGCCTTGACGGTAAAGCCGATTCGTATCCCCTGTCGCTGCGGGACATGTCGCTTGCAAACCATCTGACTTCACTCTCCGAAGCCGGCGTGGCCTGTCTCAAGATCGAAGGGCGTATGAAAAGGCCGGAATACGTTGCGATCGTCACCTCAGTGTACTCCCGCGCGCTGCGGGAGAAACGCGATCCTACTCCTGACGAGATGCGTGAGCTGGAGGAGGCATTTTCACGACAGGGATTCACCGACGGATATTTTACCGCGCACAAGGGCACCGGCATGTTTGGCGTTCATGAGGAAGCAAATGATACGCGTGAGTTGTTTTCAAAAGCCAGGGCATCCTATGAAAACAGGGAAAACGCGCTCGTCGCCGTCCGCTTCCGCGCAAGCATACATGAAAACGACCCCGCTTCACTCATCCTTTCCGATGTAGACGGGCATACTATATCCGTTTCCGGTCCGGTTCCTGAGCCGGCAAAAACACGCCCGCTCGATGCGCAGCAGGTCGCTGCCCGTCTGGCTAAGACCGGCGGTACGCCGTATTACTGCGAGCAGGCCGAGGCCGATGTGGGAAGCGCGCTTGCTCTGCCTGTCTCTGCCATAAACGCCATGCGGCGCGACGCCATAGAAATGCTCTCCCGCGTCAGGAGTGCAAGACCGCAGCGCCGCAGCACGGAGTTTTCCGCACCCTCCGCCTTAAACGGAAACACCGGAAAACCGTCAGTTACGGTCAGCCTTCGCAGCGTGCGGCAGCTCACTGGCGGATTTCTGTCCCAGAAACCGGCCATGCTCTGGATGCCGGTGCACGAGCTGTGTGACAATCCGCAGGTAATTTCCCTCGCGCGGGAATCCAACGTAACCCTGGGCGCCGTCCTGCCCCGCATATGTTGGGACAAGGAGCGCACCGACCTCGAAATGAAGCTTGGGACTCTGCGCAAAAACGGCATAAACCACGCGCTCATCGGGACCATGGACCTGCTCGGTACCGCCGTGAGATTTGGCTTCATCCCCCATGCCGACTTTGGGATAGGCGTATTTAACTCTCTTACCGCTGAAAAACTGCGTGAGATGGGCTTTGTCTCCCTTACCGCATCTTTCGAGCTGCGCCTGGCGCAGATCCGCGACCTTTCAAAAGCAATCCCGACTGAAATCATCGCATATGGCAGGCTGCCGCTCATGATAACGGAAAATTGCATCATAAGAAACCGTACAGGGCGCTGTTCCTGCACTGGAAACGAACGTCTGACCGACCGCAGGGGCGAGCGCTTCCCCGTCCTGCATGCACCGGGACAGCGTTGTGAGATATTCAATTCCAGGACGCTTTATCTGGCCGACCGCCTGTCGGAGCTGGAAAACCTGGGCCTTGATACTCTCCGGCTGAGCTTTACAGACGAGTCCGCTGAATCCTGCGCCCGTATCCTGCGCGAATATCACAGAGGCGGCGTTTTCAACGAAAGAGTCAATACCCGCGGCCTGTACTTCCGCGGAGTGGAATAAGAAAGGATAAAGATATGAAGGAACTTACGCTTTTCTATTTTGACGAGTGTCCTCACTGCCAAAACGCCTTCCGCTGGCAGGAGGAGATCTTTGAAGAGCACCCCGAATACCGCCGGGTCCCGCTCAAGCTCATCAACGAAAAATGCGAGAGCGAGCTTGCCGACAGCTATGATTACTGGTATGTCCCGACATACTACATCGGAAACACAAAACTGCGCGAGGGTGTCACGGACAAGAAACTCATCGAGGAGTGCTTCAAAACGGCATACGAGGCATAAAAATCAATGGACCATCCAAAAGGGGATGGTCCATTTTATATCTTTATATCGGATTGCCAAAAAACGCCGTTGCTGTCACGCTGCACAGCAGTGCAAAAGTCCTAGCTTCGTGATGTGCGCGCCTTGCCGGGCAAGGCGCGCGGGGCATCGATCCGATTTGAGGCGGGCTGCCGTCCCCTCGATTTCCCCCATTAGAGCACTGCTCATCCACTTGCGGAAACAGTTTTCGACATGCTGATATTATATATTTCGTGCATGTTTTTTCGCAAAATGACGAATTTTAAAAATGCTATTTACTTTTATGTGAAAATAGCATACAATAATTATGTGCCAGACGTATGATATGTTTGTTAGGATTGCGTTCTGATGAGAGGCGATCATGAAAATGGCAAATGAAAAGCTCAGGATCGGAATTAACGGCTTCGGACGGATCGGAAGGCTCGTCTTCCGCGCCGGGTTGGAGCGCGACAATATTGAATTCGTTGGAATCAACGATCTGCTCAAGCCCGATTATATGGCTTATATGCTAAAATACGACAGCGTGCATGGGCGTCTTGAGCACAGCATCGAAAGCACGGACCACAGCATCATAATTGACGGACACGAGGTGCCTGTGTTTTCTGAACCCGACCCCTCCGGGCTTCCCTGGGGAAAGATCGGAGTGGATTACGTCATTGAATGCAGCGGCAGATTCACAACAATGGACAAGGCGCGCGGACATATCACCGCCGGGGCAAAAAAGGTTATAATCTCCGCGCCCAGCGCCGATGCGCCAATGTTCGTGATGGGAGTTAATAACGAGAAGTACGATCCGTCGATGGACATCGTCTCCAACGCCTCCTGTACGACCAATTGCCTTGCCCCCCTTGCCAAGGTAATCAACGACAATTTCGGCATAGTCACCGGGCTCATGACCACAGTACATGCCACGACCGCAACACAGAACACGGTCGACGTTGCCTCCGCCAAGGACTGGCGCGGCGGACGAGCCTCCGGAGGTAACATCATCCCCTCCAGCACAGGCGCCGCCAAAGCCGTCGGTAAGGTCATACCGGAGCTCAACGGGCGTCTTACCGGCATGTCCCTGCGTATACCCACGCTCGACGTCTCAGTCGTCGATCTGACGGCAAATCTGGAGCGAAGCGCCAGTTATGATGAGATCTGCGCCGTCGTCCGTAAGGCCGCCGAGGGCGAACTCAAGGGCATCCTCGATTATACCGAGGACTCCGTTGTCTCCAGCGACTTTATCCATGATGCGCACATCTGCATCTTTGATGCAAAGGCCGGAATATCTCTTACCGACAAATTTGTCAAGCTCATCGCCTGGTACGATAACGAATGGGGTTACAGCAACAAGCTTCTCGATCTTGCCGCATATATCTCAACGCGCGAATAAAGCTCTGGCTTTCTGTCCTGACAGAAAGCCAAAAGGGCCATTGGGGAAATTCCAATGGCCCTTTTGCGTTCGGTGAAACTTCATCCACGTCTTTTTCCAAGCTGATAAAAAGCGACCGCGCTGGCCGCCGCCACATTCAGCGAGTCCACGCCATGGGACATCGGTATCGTAACCGTATAGTCGCAGTCGGCTATCGTTTTCTCGGCCAGCCCGTCTCCTTCTGTGCCTAAGACGATCGCGAGCTTTTCCTCAGCCGTCAGCCGGGGATCGTCTATCGGCAGCGAATCGTGACCCAGAGCCATTGCAACAGTCTTAAACCCCATTGCGCGCAGCAGTTCGATACCGTGTCCCGGCCACTGCCCGGAACCTCCCAGATAGGTCCACGGTATCTGAAACACCGTGCCCATGCTGACCCTCACCGCACGGCGATACAGGGGATCGCTGCCCTCGTCTGTCAGAAGCACGGCATCGATATTGAGCGCAGCGGCGCTACGGAAGATAGCTCCGATATTTGTCGGGTTCATAATGTTTTCCAGAACCGCTATCCTGTATGCGCCGGCACAGATCTGCCCGACTGTCGGCAGCGCCGGACGGCGCATCGCGCAGAGCATGCCGCGCGTTAGCTTGAAGCCGGTTATCTGCATGAGCACATCTAGCGTCGCCGTATATACCGGCACGTCGCCGCAGCGTTCAATTATCTGCCTTCCCTTTCCACGCGCGTGCCGTGTCTCCATCAAAAGCGACACCGGTACGCAGCCGGCGTCCAGCGCGCGCTCAATCACCTTCGGACTCTCAGCAATGAACATTGCATTTTCAGGCGCCCTTCGGCAGAGCAGCTGGTTCTCGCTCAGTCTCGCATATACATCCAGCTCCGGCGCAGAGAATTCGGTTATTTCGGTAATATTCGGCATCGTATCTGTCCTGCCCACATGTTTTTGCGGTTATTTTAACCCGTGGGCAACGGAAAGTCAACGCCGGCGGCCGGATGCCGGGTATGTACTCCGGCAACTCAGTCGTCCTCTCCCGACCGTCGCAGCCCATCAATCAGTCGCCTTATAAACCGTAGGATGCCCGGAAGGTCCCTCGATTTTGGCTGAGGCTGTTTTGCCGCGCTTTCCCTCGCCTGCTGCATAAGCAGCTCCTGGCTGTCCAGCGGAGGGCCGCTCATGTCCTTTTTTCCGTATACCCCATCCGGCATGAGCACCCGGGCTTTTACGGTATCGTGCAGCTGCGCGTCCATGATTCCGTGGATTCGCTCGCGCACCCTCGCGTCATAGACCGGACAGGCAACCTCCACCCGGCGCTCTGTATTTCGCGTCATGAAATCCGCAGAGGAGATATACATCTTCTCATCCAAACCGGAGCCGAAGCAATAGATGCGCGAATGCTCCAGATATCGTCCGACAATGCTGATGATCTGTATGTTCTCCGTCTTGTCCGGAATGCCGGGCAGCAGGCAGCAGATGCCGCGCACGACCATCTGTATCCTGACGCCGGCACAGGACGCCTCTGACAGTTTGTCGAGTATCTCGGCGTCCGTCAGGGAGTTTATCTTGACAAAAATCCGTCCGTTCGTTTTTTTTGCAATCTCCTCATCAATGAGCCGGAGTATGGTCTGCTTCAGCGATACAGGAGCGACCAGAAGCTGGCTGTACTCGCCCTGAAGATTGGAAATTGCCATGTTTTTGAAAAACTCCGCGGCGTCACGTCCAATATCCTAGTTCGCAGTTATCAGCGACAGGTCCGTATAAAGCTTCGCCGTGTTCTCATTATAGTTGCCCGTGCCGACCTGCGTTATATACTCTACCCCGTTTTTACCTCTGAGCGTTATAAGGCAGACCTTGGAATGGACCTTGTAAAAATCAAAGCCGTAGGAAATGTTGCAGCCGGCGTTCTCCAGGCGCTCGGACCAGTCAATATTGTTCTGTTCGTCAAACCGGGCGCGAAGCTCGATGAGCACCGTGACCTCCTTGCCATTTTCCGCTGCGGCACAGAGATATTCTACCAGCCTGGTGTGGCTGGCCAACCGGTAAATGGTTATCTTGATCGAGATAACCCGGGGATCGCTGCCCGCCTGTTTTACCATTTCCAAAAAGGGCTCCATACTCTCAAAAGGATAGGACAGCAGGATGTCTTTTTTCTCTACCTGGCTGATAATATTCTCCCCGCGTTTTACAGTGCCGGGCCATACCGGCATAAATTTCGGATAGCTCAGCGCGCTTTGCGCGGACGGGGACGTCCTGCCCGGAAGCTCGTATGCATAGTCCATCTTCATCGGCGATTTAGTGGTGTATATCTGCGCCTTCGACAGGCAAAGTTTATCTATGAAATAGTTGGTAAACTTATCGCTGATATGTCCGGACAGCTCCAGGCGGACGGGAGCTAGCCTCTTTCTCTGGCTGAGCACCTTTTTCATTCGCTTGCGGAAGTCAGACTCGTCGGCAAACACCTCGTCGTCAGGATTCACATCCGCGTTGCGGGTGACCCGGAAAATGACCTTTTCCTGCACCGTGTAGGGCTCAAAAAGTTTTTCTGCGTGCTCGAGTACGATATTTTCCGTGCGGATGTATCGGGTCTCACTGCCGGGCAGCCAGAACACGTCCGGCAGCGCGGCGGGCAACGGTATTACTCCGAATATATCCCTGTTCTTGTGATGAAGCATGACTCCTATATGGATGACATCGTTGACAAGATGGGGAAACGGATGATGCGTATCCACGATCTGTGGGGACAAGATAGTTTCGACAGCTGCCTCGTAATACTTCTCTACGGTCTTACGCTCGTTCTTTTCAAGCTCGTCATAGCCGAGGTTATAAATATCGTGCGCGCGAAGCTGCTTTTCTACCTCCGTAAAGATCTGCTCACGCTTATGATACAGCGGGCGTACCGCCTGGAATATCCTCTCCAGCTGTTCGCCGGGCGTAAGACCGGATTTTTTGTCCACCATCTCGTCGTTGACGCTCATCATGTCAACCAGGCCGCCTACCCGAATCATAAAAAACTCGTCGAGATTGCTTGTAAAGATGGAGATAAACTTGAGCCTTTCCAGAAGCGGCACCGACTCATCCGTGGCCTCCATCAGGACCCTTTCGTTAAAGCGCAGCCAGGACAGCTCCCTGTTCTGGGTGAATCCCTTTTTATACAGCTTATCCATGCCCGTACCCTCCTTCCCGGAGGCAGTGCATTAGATATCCTTCCCTGACTCCGTGGCCGCAAACCGAGAAGTTACCGGAGCTGAAATGCTTTGCAACGGACTGGAAAAGAAGAAGCCCCGGGATCATAGTGTGGATCCTGTCCGGCGAGCTGCGCAGGATGCTGCGCATGAGCTGCTTTGGCTCTTCCTCAACGTCGGAGATAAGATGCCTGAGCTCTTCGGGAGTAAATTCTCTGTCCTTCTTCTGACCATATCTGGCTTTCATGAGCTTTAGAGCAGAGCGAGCGGTTCCGCCGACGCTGTAAACCGGCTGTCCCTCCGGCACATTATTTGCAAAACTGACTTCATTCAGATGCCAGTCGATCTGTTTTTTTATGCGGCCTATCTCCTTTTGGGTCGGGAACAGCCCGCTCACATAGGATTTGTACAGGTTCAGAGAACCGAGCGGGATCGACTCCGCCGTGACTATCCTGCCTTCGCTGAAATAGGTCAGCTCCGTACTGCCGCCGCCAACGTCTGTAAGAAGGCCCCTCTCGCCGAGGCCATCCTGTTTTGCCCCGTAGTAGTCGAATACCGCCTCTTCCTCACCGCTGAGCACACGCACGTCCATGCCGCATTTCTCGCGTATCAGAGAGATGATCTCTGCTCCGTTGTCGCTGTTGCGCAGCGCTGCCGTCGCGAAGGGGAACACCCCCTGGGTTTGGACATAACTGAGTATTCTTGCTATGTCGGACAAAACCTCAAGCAAAACGCTCACCCCCTCCGGCTGTATGCGGTTGGACTTGTCGATATATCCCGCCAGGCCAACAGCATATTTTTTGTTAAGCATGGAGTGAGGATGCCCCTCTTCCATGGAATATATGACCAGCCGGATGGTATTTGAGCCTATGTCGATGACTGCCCACATTTTTCTTCCCTCCGCTTTCAGAACGTACTTGACTGAACTGCCGCCGCAGGCAAGGAAGCGGCATATTATCAGCTTATTATAGTAATTTTAACCCCGAAATATTAAACCTAAAAGTAAGGGTATGTAAATTTGTTGTAAAACAGAGAATTCTGTCGGCATTTATCGACAACTGGGCCGCGTATGTCACCGGAGCGGACGTCTATTTCAGCGGGCTGGAATCAGGTCTCCGCCTGCATGAGTTTTTCCAATAAAGACAAGAATAAACGCAGAGGCCGGTCCATTCCCCCGCTGCGATACACCACACCGAAAGACAGCTGCTCCGTTTCAGGCAGAGGGATATACCGAAGTCCCGGCACACGGGACAAAGGCAGATCCGGCATTACCGCAAAGGCATATCCGGACTCCACCATCGTATATACGCTCTCCAGATTATCACAGAAAAATATCTGATCTGTCCTGCGCCCCGTCACCGCCTGGGTCTGTACCGAAAATACCGGAGGGGGAAACACGGACGGAGGACAGGATGCGATACGTCCGTCCTGTCGGAGCTGTTCTACCGACAGGCTTTCGAATCCCGCCAGGGGATAGTCCTCGGCGCAGACGCACACGAGCGGGCAGCGCACAACCTCCCTGTATACCCCCTTCGACGGAGCAGACTCCTGAAACGAGAGCAGCACCTGCACATCATCGTCCTCCAACAGGTTATCCAGATAGGCGGACGAGATAATGCGCAGGACCGGTATCAGCCTCGGCATCTCATGCCGGAGCTGCCGGAGCACCGGCTGCAAAAGTCGAAGTTCCATAAAGTTATGACAGCCTATGCCCAGTCGCTGCGGCAGCGTCTCCTGACACTCTTTCATGCGCGACTTGGACAGACCTGTCAGCTTTAGTATCTCCCCTGCATACTGCGTGAACAGATTTCCTGCCTGTGTCAGTCGGACGCTCTTGCTGGTCCTGTGAAACAGCCTGACGCCCAGCTCGTCTTCAAGTGAGCTGATCTGATGACTGACAGCCGGCTGTGTTATTCGAAGCTGTTCAGCGGCTCTGGAAAAGTTCAGAAAATTGGCGACCCCCAGAAAACATTCAAGTTGTGTCGTATTCAAACAAAACACCTCCAAAATATACCGGAACGTTTGTGCAATTAATAAAAGCTATAAATTTTATTTATAGATGATAACATATTTGAATTTTACATGCAAGAGAAACCGTGGTATA
>CAZSRK010000047.1:0-16497 GCA_964609305.1 uncultured Oscillospiraceae bacterium | reverse complement strand
TAAAAAATACAAAGAGGGAAAAGATGGCACTTAGAAATATACTTACGCAGGGTGAGCCTGCGCTTGAGAAAATCAGCCGTAAGGTAACGGATTTCAATGAACGGCTGCACATACTGCTCGATGATATGCGCGAAACATTAACCGCTTCCGGCGGTGTTGGCCTTGCCGCGCCGCAGGTGGGAGTTCTGCGCCGCGCCGTGCTCGTATTGGAGACAAATGTCGGAGAGGACGAGGAAGAGTATATTATCGAACTTATAAATCCGGAAATTATAAAAATGGAGGGTGAACAGTCTGGCCCGGAGGGCTGTCTGAGCGTACCTGGTGTTTACGGCTATGTGACAAGGCCGGAATATGTGGTAGTCCGTGCCCAGGACAGACACGGAAACGCCTTTGAAGTTGAAGGCAGCGGCCTCACTGCACGTGCGTTCTGCCATGAGATAGATCATCTCGATGGACATCTTTTCCTTGAAAAGAGCGACCACATTATGAGCGAAGAGGAGCTGCAGAGCTATGCTTCCGGTTCGGAGGAGGACGAGGACGGCCCATGCGAATAGTTTTTATGGGGACGCCGGATTTTGCGGCGGCACATCTTAAAACGATTGTGGAAAAGGGCTACGATGTCGTCGGTGTATTTACGCAGCCTGACAAAATGCGCAACCGCGGAATGAAGATCAGTGCATCTCCTGTCAAGGCTGTTGCCGAGGCTGCCGGTATCCCTGTTTTTCAGCCAGACAAGCTGCGCGGCAACGACGAGGCCCTTGTACAGTTCCGCGCGCTCGAGCCCGAACTGCTGATAGTGGTCGCGTATGGCAAAATACTGCTGGAAAGCTTTCTTGAGGTTCCCGTATACGGTGCGGTAAATGTGCATGCCTCACTGCTTCCCAAATACAGGGGCAGTGCCCCTATACAGTGGGCTGTTCTCAATGGCGAGACTGTGACAGGTGTTTCGACCATGTACATGTCCCCGGAGCTGGATGCGGGAGATGTGATTTTTCAGGATGAGACAGCGATCGGGGAATTCGAAACCAGCGGGGAGCTTTTTGACAGGCTCTGCGAGCTGGGGTGCAAACTGATCATCAAAACGATAGAGGCCATTGCGGCCGGTACGGCACCCAGAACGGAGCAAAATCATGCAGAGGCGACGTTTACGACGCAACTTTCAAAGGAAATGTCGCCCATTGACTGGAACAAAACCCCTAGGGAAATAGTCAAGCATATATATGGACTTCAGCCCTGGCCCGTTGCAACGGCTAACATAGCCGGAGAGAATTTTCGTATATTCGCGGCGGAATACACTGATTCAATCACAGATAAGGTTCCAGGGAAAATTGTAAGCGCCGGGAAAGCCGGGCTGGAGATAGCCTGCGCAGGAGGCAGGACCATTATGATAACCGAGCTTCAGCAAGCGGGCAAAAAACGCATGAGCGCATCGGCCTACCTTGCCGGACATAAACTCCATGACTAGGGATGAGACTGTGAAGAAAGGAGCACGCGCCGCTGCCGTGCGTGCGTTAGGACGCGCCAGAAAGTCAGGTGCGTGGTCGGAATCGGCGCTGTCAACGGAGATCGGGATATGTCATCTCGACAAACGCGATGCTGCGCTGGCTGGACAGCTTTGTTATGGTGTGCTTCAGCAAAGAAGCCTGCTGGACTATTATATCGACTGCTATTGCAAAACAAAATCTACTAAGCTTGAACCGGTGCTTTTGGACATATTGAGAGTATCGGCATATCAAATACTTTTTCTTGACAGGGTCCCGGATTTTTCGGCACTGAGCGAGGGTGTCACACTGTGCAGGAATATGGGCCTGTCCAGGGCAACCGGTATGTGTAATGCGGTATTAAGGCGTATAAGTGAGAATAAGGATGATCTTCCCAGTGTCCCGGACAGAGGTACTGTGAAGCATCTGGCAATACGTTACAGCCATCCTGAGTGGTTTGTGCGTGAACTCATAGATTCCTGCGGTTATGACGCCGCTACTGCGTTTTTGACAACGGATAATTCTCCGGCACCCATCACCGCTCAGGTCAACACGCTCAAAATCAGTACAGAGGATTTATTTTACAGGCTTGGAGAAAGCGGTATAGAGGTGCAGAGACACCCCTGGCTGCCCGACTGTCTGTATATTCGCGGGGCAGGGGCTGTAAATGAAATATCTGAATTCAGGGAGGGCCTGTTTTATATCCAGGACGCGGCGGCCCGCCTTGCCGTTATGGCTGCCGGGATAGAACCTGGTATGCAGGTCCTCGATTGTTGCGCGGCTCCTGGTGGGAAAAGTTTTGCCGCCGGTATCATAATGAGGAATGAGGGAGCGATAACCGCATGTGACATCCACGCAAAAAAGCTTACCCGGGTAGAGCAGGGGGCGAACAGGCTGGGGATAGATATAATTTCTACCATGGCCAGTGACGCAAGGCTTCTGCCTCCAGAATTTGAAGGCGCTTTTGACGTTGTTTTGGCCGATGTGCCATGCAGCGGATTCGGTGTGATTCGTAAGAAGCCCGAGATACGCTATAAAGCTCGCGAAGATATCGCCGGACTTCCGGAGATACAGCTTGATATTCTCAGATCTGTTTCCAGGTGCGTAAAACCGGGAGGTTCTATTGTATATTCCACCTGTACGGTGATTAAAAATGAAAATCAGGACGTCATAAAAGCTTTTCTCGCTGAAAACAGTGGCTTTGAGCCGCGCAGTTTCAGGCTGCCGCCGCCGGTCGAGCGCCCGGTTGAAGGCATGATTACGTTCTGGCCATATGTTTACGATTGCGACGGCTTTTTTGTTTGCCGGATGGAGAGAAAGAAATGACGGAGACGTCGGAAAAAATTGATATAAAATCAATGCTACCCGAGGAGCTGGAGAAGACACTGCTTGAGATGGGCGAAAAAAAGTTCCGCGCAAAGCAGATATTCTCCTGGCTTTCACGCGGTGTAACCGATTTCGACGAAATGACGGATTTGTCAAAGCCTCTTCGTACTAAGCTCGACTCGCGCTTTTACATAACTGGTCTTGTTGAGCTCGAACGCCATGTTTCCGCTCTTGACGGTACAGTCAAGTTCCTGTTGGGACTGCCGGACGGTAACGCGGTTGAAACCGTCGTGATGAGTTATAGATATGGCAACAGCGTATGTATCAGCTCTCAGGTGGGATGCCGGCAGGGCTGCGCTTTCTGTGCGTCCACCATAGGCGGACTTGTGCGAAATCTTACTCCGGCAGAGATGCTTGAAGAGGTTCTACGCTCGGAGATACTATCCGGTAAACCTATATCCAATATCGTTCTTATGGGCATTGGGGAACCCCTGGATAATTTCGACAATGTAATGCGTTTTTTGCAGCTTGTCAACCATCCGGATGGTAGGAACATTGGAATGAGGCATATCTCTCTTTCGACATGCGGCTTGACAGAAAAATTTGACAAACTTATTGAATATAATCTACAATTGACATTATCAGTTTCCCTTCATGCTCTGGATGATGAGACACGCTCAAAGCTGATGCCTGTTAACCGCAGCAGAGGGGTAGACGACCTGATGGAGCATTGCAGTAGATATTATATGAGTACGGGACGCCGTATATCTTTTGAATATGCAATGATATCCGACGTGAACGATACGCCATATCACGCAAACCTCTTAGCACAGAAAGTCGGCAGGATCGGCGGACATGTCAACCTGATCCCGCTCAACAATGTGGAGGAACGACAGTTCCGCGCTTCTGACAGACAGACAATCAAAGCTTTCGTCAAGATTCTTGAGGACGCCGGAGTAAACGTTACAGTAAGGCGACGGCTTGGCAGTGATGTCGACGCTTCCTGCGGCCAGCTCAGACGAAAGCGGGAGCTATCCACGTAATCGGAGGAAAAATGAAGTATTTCGGCCAAACAGACAAAGGAAAAGTCCGTAAAGAGAATCAGGATTGCTTTGTGCTGGAAAAGCTCGGCTCCGGTGTCGTTGCCGCCGTGATATGCGACGGCATGGGCGGGGCAAATGCCGGACGCATGGCCAGCGAGTGTGCCACATCGGCGTTTATGGAATTTCTTAAATCCGTGCTGACCAGTGCGCCTGATTCCGACCTTCGCTGGACCGTTGAAGAAGCGGCTGCCCATGCAAATACGGTCGTATATCAGAAATCCCTGTCGGAGGAAGCCCTGCGCGGGATGGGAACGACTCTGGTAGGGGCCGTTATCGATGAGGAAGAGGCGACTGTATTTAACATTGGCGACAGCCGCGCCTATATAAGAATCGGTGATGACTTCAGTCGTATTACCATGGATCATTCCCTTGTTGAGGAGCTGGTGCGCAGCGGTGAGATAACATCTGAGCAGGCGCGCGTCCATCCGAACAAGAATCTCATTACCCGAGCGCTGGGTATTGGTCCCGAGGTCGATTGTGACGTTTTCCAGGTGCAGTTTCCCGCAAAGGCCAGGCTCATCCTGTGCTCTGACGGGCTTAGCAACATGGTGACTGATGAGGAGATGTTTGAACAGTGCCGCAAGAGCAGAGAACCCCGGACGCTCTGTCATGCGCTGATGAAGAAAGCTCTCAGCCGCGGCGCTCCGGACAATGTGACTGTAATTGCGATTGAGCGCTGAAATAGCTTTTATCTCTCTTAAATATTACACCCATTCGGAGGCTGTTATATGGATAGCAGTATGGATAAATATCTGGGCAACCTGCTCGATAATAGATACGAAATACTTGAAATAATAGGTTCCGGCGGCATGGCTGTTGTATATAAGGCGCTATGCCATAGTCTGAACAGATATGTTGCCGTCAAGATTCTGCGCGATGATCTTGCCGTTGACAAGGAGTTCAGAAGGCACTTTGAGACGGAATCTAAGGCGGCTGGTATGCTCAGCCATCCCAATATCGTCTCTGTCTATGATGTCAGCCGCGACAGTGATCCCGACTATATCGTAATGGAGCTCGTAGAGGGTGTAACGCTTAAGCAGTACATGATCAGCAAGGGTGCTCTCAGCTGGAAAGAGGTCGTACATTTTACGACCCAGATAGCCAAGGCACTCTCTCACGCTCACAGCAAGGGAATTGTCCACAGGGACATAAAGCCCCACAACATTATGATCGACAAGGACGGTTCCATAAAGGTTGCAGACTTCGGTATCGCCAGATTGGGGAACTCACAGAACACGCTTACTACTGAGGCCCTCGGATCTGTACACTATGTCTCCCCGGAGCAGGCAAGGGGAGAAGTTGTCGACGCCCGAAGCGATCTGTATTCGCTTGGTGTTGTAATGTATGAAATGTTGACCGGGAAACTGCCCTTTGACGGGGACAGTCCCGTTGCCATCGCGATCCAGCATATCAACTCGACGCCTGTCCCGCCCAGAGAGATTGTTCCTGACATACCGGAGACGCTTGAGGCTATAACTCTTAAAGCAATGAACCCGGATATAAACGAGAGATACCAGACCGCGGACGAGCTTTTAACGGATCTGGAGTCTTTCCGTACTTCATATTCTGCTGCTCCGGTACCCACCGAGGCAGAGCTTGAGACTGTCGAGGGGTCCACGGATCTTGCCGAGACCGACGATTATTATTCTGATATGATAATCCAAGATGTCGCTCCGATAAACAAAGGTGTAGACAGAAGCTATGACGGATATGTGCGGCGCCGTTCCCGCTCAAAAAAGGTCAGTTTGCTCAGCGGTTTTTTTCTTGTGCTTGTCTTCATTATAGCGATATTCGTATTCCTGTGGAATTACTGGATCAAGGATATTTTTGAGGATGCGCAGCGAATCAGTATGCCGAGCTTTATCGGAGATTACTGGGAGGACATTGAGTCACGAGAAGATTTTGGCGAGATGTTCAATTTTACCGTTACCTATGAGCCGAATGCTACCGTCTCCGCCGGGATAATAACAGCTCAGGACCCGGCTCCGGACAGAAGTGTGATGCTTTCCTCGAATGGAATTGATGTGTCGCTGACTGTCAGCTCCGGAGTCGAAATGGCAAGAGTGCCCGACGTTTACAATAAAGAATACAGGGAAGCAATAAATGAACTGGAGTCCGCCGGATTTACAGTTGTTATTGAATATGTCGAGTCCGAGACTGTAACGCAGGATTATGCAGTTTCGACAAGTCCTGCCGCCGGTGAATCTCTTACAATAGGTTCGACCGTGTATCTGAGTATAAGCGGCGGACCAGTCCTCGATACTTTCGCTATGCCCAATCTCATCGGTATGACGCAGCAGGAGGCGGAGGATGTAATAGAAGCCAACAGGCTTACTCTTGGATCTGTCTCATCTGTTAACAGCAACAGGCCGGTGGGTGAGGTCATTTGGCAGAGTATAGACGCTGGAACGGAGGTTAATATCCACACTAAGGTCTATATTCAGATATCCAGCGGCCCGGCCGCGACAGAGACCCCGGAGGAGACAGAAACCCCGTCTCAGACGCCTGAAAGTGAGCCTCCGGCAACCGAACAGCAGACTGAGCAGCCGACAGAACAACCGACAGAGACGGTAACTCCGGTAGACCCCGTGTCACCCAGCGGTGGGGAAGATGGAGAATAACAACATATGCCGGCTGGAAGGATAATAAAGGCGCTCAGTGGGTTTTACTATGTCAGCTGTGAAGACACGGTCATCAGGTGCAGAGCCAGGGGAATATTCAGGAAAAGAGAAATGAGCCCGCTCGTCGGAGATTTCGTAGAGTTTGACATGCCTGACGGTTCTGGAGACGGTTCGATTACAGAGATATTGCCCAGGAAAAACAGTTTTGTCCGGCCCTCCTGCGCCAACATTGACGATCTTGTAATAGTGGCAGCGGCCGTGAACCCCGTGACTGATCCGTTTCTTATTGACAGGATGACTTCAGTTGCCGAAAACTCGCAGTGTGCCCCGGTTATTTGCATTAACAAGTGTGACCTCGACAGGGGAGACAGGCTGTATGATATCTATAAGTTCACCGGATATCCGGTCGTGCGTACCAGCGCGGTAACTGGCGAGGGGATAGAAGAACTCAGAAGCATATTAAAAGGCAGAGTTTGCGCATTTTCAGGTAATTCAGGAGTAGGAAAGTCGAGCATACTCAACGCGTTGGATGCACATCTGACCATCGCTGTCGGTGAAGTCAGCCAAAAGCTCGGCAGGGGACGGCACACGACCAGACATGTTGAACTTTTCAAACTGGGTGAGGATACTTATCTTGCCGACACGCCTGGGTTTGCTTCTTTCGATGTTGAGCGGTTTGAACCGATCCGTAAGGAGCAGCTTCAGTTTGTTTTTCCGGAGTTTGATCCGTATATCGGTACCTGCCGTTTTTCAGATTGTGCTCATATCAGTGAACCTGATTGTAGTGTTATACAGGCTGTGAAAGACGGAACCATCAGTACGAGCCGCTATGAAAGTTATAAAAAACTGTATGAACAGGCTGCCATGGTAAAAGACTGGCAGCGAGAAGAGTAACAAACACGCCTCCTTTTGCATATCATGTAGTGAGAAGCTTTAACTGCATGGCAGCAAGAGGAGGTGTATTTTATGAACAAGCGATGGAAATCCGGCGGGCATACGGTTGGTTCAATAGCCATTGCAGCAGGTGTTTTGATAATTCTGGCGATGGTCCTGCCCGCGGGTTTCTGGTGGTTTGCTGCGGCGGTAGTGCTGATAATAGGCGGCATCCAGCTTATACGTCACTGCTGAGCATGACGGCAAATTCAACCTGCCCGATGCGTGTTTTTTACCTTTGGATAGGACAAAACAAGCATATTCGGCTTTTGGCTCTCATACGCTGTAAGGAAAATAACAGCAAGGAGAGATGCATATGGAGGCAATGCTGAAAAAGCGGAGCGTCAGTAAGTACAGCAAGGTGTATTCAACCGAGTTTACCGGTGAAAGCTCGACAGAGACGGTTGTTCCCGATGTATTGCCTGACATATCCGAAATATTGTGCGCAACGGGCACGGTACTTCTGCGCAGCAAGACAACAGAAGATGGAAAGGCCAGCCTTTCGGCATCCGTTTCCGCTTCGGTTGTATATTCGCCTGAAAGTGAGACAGGCCTTAATTCACTGCACCTTACTCTTCCCTTTGAAGCAGAGGCTGAATCATCCGAAATAACCAGCGAGTGCAGGACTGTGACGCAAATAAAACTGGTTTCGATTGACGCAAGAATGATAAACACGCGTAAGGTCTCCGTACGTGCGGAGGTCTTGGTGTCCATCGAGTGCTACGCTCTGGATATGGTCGAGCTTGTCGAGGATATAGATGCCCCGGCGGAGGCCTCGCTGCATGTAAAAAGGGAGCGGACGGATTTCAGCATCGTGTCAGACGTGAGGGAAAAGACCTTTGTAATATCGGATGAATACATTCTCCCTTCCGGCTCGCGTGAGATCAGGGAAATACTCAGTCCGTCATCCGAGATAATCATTGATGATATTAAGTTCTTGGCAGCAAACTTGTTATGCGCGGAAGCAGCCGGACAGAACTTCTGTGCAGCTGTGGAGATGAATCAGCTCTTGAGCAGGTTAGCTTCTCAACAAATTTCTCACAGATGATGGAGATGGAGGATATAGGGGAGGACCCCGACACCTCATACCGGCTTATGTTGACGGCTGCGTATTATGAGCCGGTGATAACGGCCGAAAACAGATGCACTGTGAGTATGGAACTGCACCTTGTGGCTCAGGCTATCTGCAGCCGGGTGGAGAGCTGTGAGACAGTTACAGACATGTACTCAAATAAATGTGACTGCTCCTTTGAAACTGATAACTGTGATACTTATCTTGTTCTGAGAAGGCAAACCCTTCGCACCACTGTCCGAGAAGTCATAAAGACCCCTGTACCGCCGGCAGAGCTGCTGTATATGCGTGCGCAGGTATCCTCAATCTCCGGCACAACGGCGAGAATAACGATAGTCGGCCTTTACACCGATGAGGAAGGCAACTGTCGGGCGCTGAAGGGCAGCCTTACAGCAGAGTTTGAAACAGAGCTCGATGAAAATATGAGCCTGATTGCTGATTGCGCATATGTGACAGAGGTGTTTGCAAGCCCGACCGATGAGGGCGTGGAGCTTAAAATCCCCGTGGAAATGGAGGCCGTAATAATAAAGAAGCAGACGCTGTGTATTCCCATGCAGCCAGAGCTTTGCGAAAAACAGGATACATGTGATGCGCCGTCTCTTGTGCTGATCCCGGCCTCTGCCTGCACCGATTTGTGGCAGGTAGCAAAAAAATATGCGTCAACGCCTGAGCTGATTTCAAAGGCAAATTCCTGCCAGGAGGAGGGAGCAGAAGCGGCTATGCTGCTCATCCCCAGGGAACCGTAAAGCCAGACGACTGAGTAGCTTTGGGCTGCAAAAGACTTGCCACGCAGAAAATGATGTGCTATACTTAGGCAAACTGCAGTTGTACTTAGGAGAGATAAACATGTCAGGACACTCTAAATGGCATAACATCCAGAAGACAAAGGGCGCGCAGGACGCTAAACGTGCGCAGACATTTACAAAGATTGCGCGTGAAATGATTGTTGCCGTTAAAGAAGGCGGCAGCGGAGATCCCAATAATAACTCCCGCCTTGCAGCTGTTATTACAAAGGCTAAGGCTGCAAATATGCCAAACGACAACATTAAGCGTACGATAGAAAAGGCGCTCGGCGCTGGAAACACGGATAATTATGAAAGCATCACCTACGAGGGGTACGGGCCAAGCGGCGTTGCAATTATTGTCGAGACAATGACCGATAACCGCAACAGGACAGCCTCGGAGATGCGTCACTATTTTGATAAATACGGCGGAAATATGGGCCAGACTGGCTGTGTGTCGTGGTCTTTTGACAAAAAAGGAATAATCGTCATTGACAACGAGGACGGAAAGCTGGACGAGGACACGGTCATGATGGATGCGCTTGATGCGGGCGCGACCGATTTTGAGACAGACGGGCAGGTGTTCCAGGTTACGACAGAACCTGACGACGTCAGCAAAGTTGCCGACACACTAACACAGGCTGGATATAAGCTCCTTTCCGCGCAGGCTGAGATGATTCCCCAGAACGGATATATCAAGCTTACCGATGAAAACGACATTAAGAACATAACAAAAATGCTCGAAATGTTCGAGGACAACGATGATGTTCAGAATGTGTACCACAACTGGGAAGAATAGGCGTATTTAAAAAATTAGGACGACGGCTGGTGCACGGCCGTCGTCTTTTTCCTGGGTAATATATTTACAAGAAAATAAATATAATGTAGAATACTCTAATCAAAGGAGCTGGTTACTATGCTCAAGTTCGATCATTTTAATTTTAATGTACTGGACCTGGAAAAGAGCAAGGTATTTTATGACGAGGCGCTCGGACTCAGACCCATAAGAGAGACATCTGCTCCTGACGGCAGTTTCAGGCTCTGCTACCTCGGAGACGGCAGTTCGGACTTTTCTCTTGAGCTTACCTGGCTGCGGGACAGGGAGAATGCATATGATCTCGGCGAGTGTGAATTTCACCTTGCTTTCCTCACCGATGAGTTTGACAAACTGCATCGGAGACACGAAGAGCTCGGCTGTATTTGCTTTGAAAACCCCTCAATGGGGATATATTTTATTGAGGATCCCGACGGCTACTGGATCGAGATAATTCCCGTGCGCAAGTGATCGGGGAGTCGGCCAATGCAACGGAAAATATTCAGCAGTATGCTGCTCCTGTCAGGCATATGTACGGTCGTCGTATATGCGGCTGTCATGGTGTCTACCCGTGGGGAGGGATGGATAACAGGACTTGCGGCAGTCGTTGTAATTCTGCTGCTGAGTGCTCTGATATCGTTCTTTGCCGCGCAGGGTATGGTAAAAAGAATTTCCAGCCGCAGTGATTACGACGAGCTTTCTCCATTGTTTCGCCAGCTTGAGGAGCAGCAGAGTACCATAAGGTCAGCAACGACTGACCTTCAGGAGCGCGACATAAGCTTCCGCCTTATAGTAGAGTCCATGCAGGAGGGAATAATACTGCTCGACGGCAGGGGAGTTATCCTCATATTAAACAGCAGCGCGGCCGAGGTGCTTGGACGCGGAAAGGATGAGCTGATTGGAAAGCATATTTTTGTTGGCTCGTCGGATCCGGTATTCCAGGCCGCTATTCATGCGGCACTTGGCGGTCAGAGCAGTGAGGAGCTTATTGATACGGGCAGCGGCGCGATCGAGCTGGCAGCAAGCCCTATATTTGTCGAGGGTGTGGTAAGGGGTGCCGTTTTGCTCATGTTCGATGTGAGCGAAAAGGTAGCCTCGGAACAGATGCGCCGTGAGTTTTCGGCAAACGTATCGCACGAACTGAAAACTCCTCTTACGTCTATCTCAGGATATGCGGAGCTTATACGGGACGGCCTCGTCAAAAACGAGGATGTCCAGCGATTCGCAGGCAAAATATATAATGAGGCTCAACGGCTGATTGCGCTTATAGAGGACATAATCAAACTTTCGCTGTTAGACGAGACGAGTGAGGAAATAAGGCGTACGCAGGTAGAACTGCTTTCTCTGGCTGCCTCCACGGCAGAACGCCTGTCCGGGAAAGCGGCGCATTACGGCGTTCATGTTGATGTATCTGGGGACGATTCCAAGGTTTATGGCAATACTCGGCTCATTGAAGAGATGATATACAATCTCTGCGATAATGCAATCAAATACAACAGACCGGGCGGAAATGCAAAGATCACTGTCAAAGGTACACAGTCGGGTACTGTACTGGCTGTCAGCGATACTGGGATTGGCATTCCCAAAGAGCATCAGTCCAGGATTTTTGAGCGTTTTTACAGGGTTGATAAAAGCCATTCAAAAGAGACCGGAGGAACCGGGCTCGGACTGTCAATAGTCAAACATACGGCGGCTTTTCACAATGCCGAAATCTCACTCAAGAGTTCCACCGAGAAAGGAACAACCATAACAATCAAATTCCCGCCAATTTCGGATATCCCACAAGAAAGGAATAATACACATGAATGAGAAAAAGCCATTTGTCACATTGCCTCAGCTTGAGGCTATTACCAGCCAGTTTCCGACTCCTTTCCATCTCTATGATGAGAAGGGCATCCGCGAGAATGCGCGAAGGCTAAAGGATGCTTTTGCCTGGAATCCGGGTTTCAGGGAGTATTTTGCCGTTAAAGCTACGCCTAATCCAACAATAATGCAGATACTTGCTGAAGAGGGCTGTGGCATGGACTGCTCATCCTATACTGAACTTTTGCTTTGTGAGAAGATAGGTATAACCGGGGATAGCATTATGTTTTCCTCAAATGATACTCCGGAGAAAGATTTTCAGCTTTGCGATAAACTCGGCGGGACGATAAACCTTGACGATATCACACACATAAATTTTCTCGAGAAGGCTATCGGACATATACCCGAAACCATCTCGTGCCGATTCAACCCGGGCGGATATTTCGAGATTTCCAATACCATCATGGATTCCCCGGGTGATGCAAAGTACGGTCTTACCAAGCCCCAAATGTTCCAAGCATTCAGGATCCTCAAGGAAAAGGGCGTTAAAGAATTCGGTATACACGCCTTTCTTGCCAGTAATACAACTACGAACGACTATTATCCCACACTGGCCATGCAGCTTTTCAGATTGGCCGTCGAGCTCAAAAACGAGATTGGTGTGCACATCGGGTTCATAAACCTCTCCGGCGGAGTCGGAATACCGTACAGGCCCGATCAGCAGTCGGCGGACATTGAGCTTATAGGTGAAAGCGTCAGACGGGTATATGAACAGATACTTGTTCCAGCCGATATGGGCGATGTGAAAATATTTACGGAGCTCGGCAGATTTATGCTCGGCCCATATGGCTGCCTTGTTTCCCGTGTACTTCACAACAAACATATCCATAAAGAGTATATAGGGCTCGATGCATGTGCCTGCGATCTTATGCGCCCGGCAATGTATGGCGCTTATCATCACATAACCGTAATGGGTAAAGAGGATGCTCCGGCCGACCATCTGTATGATGTGACTGGCGGACTTTGTGAAAACAATGATAAATTCGCAATTGATCGTTGGCTTCCCAAAATCGACATTGGCGATCTCGTAGTTATACACGATACCGGAGCGCATGGCCACTCTATGGGATACAACTACAACGGAAAGCTCAGAAGCGCTGAGATCCTTCTCTGCGAGGACGGCTCTGCAAAAATGATAAGACGAGCTGAAACGCCTGAAGACTATTTTGCTACGCTCAATTTCTAAGCCCCACATAACAATGCTAGGGCCGATCGCCCGATCGGCCCTGATCCCTATCATTCCCGCTCTATAATTGAGATCTCGTATGCTGTCTTTTCCTCAACAGCGTCTCCAATGCGTTTTATGTAATTGCGGCTTTGTATTCTGCCGGTCAGGTATACCGTATCCCCTACATTCCATTCGGAGGTTTCGCGGGCGCTTGCGCCCCATGCGATACAGGGAAGGTAGTCGCTTCGTCCATATCTTCTGTTGACAGCGATCATAAGGTCGCATATCTCCCGTCCCATTGGCGTTTTCCTGTAAGTCGGGGCTTTGCATATGGTTCCGTGGATCGAGACGCTGTTCTTGTCCTCACCAAAAACGGAGCCTATCGTCTTAGCATACATTGTTATTATAAGCTTGCTGCCGACGCCGCTTTTATTGTTATATGAGCGTATCTCCCCGGTCACCTGCAGCTTGTCTCCATCTGAGATCTCGGCTGAATCGAGCAAATGCTCTGAGACAAGTATATTTATTACATCCTTGATACCGGAGCTCCGGCTAATGGACAGGGGAAAGGAGTAGAATCGCTCCTGCCTGCATTCATGTGAAAATTCTGGTTTGGCCAGCGGTGTTCCGCAAAGCACAGTTCTGTTGTTCTCGTCCATATCGCACCTCTTAAAGCATTGTGTGATATATGATATTCGGACAAACCAACACTTATTACCGAAAGGAAAAATGATTATGGATTACAAACGGATTCTATCGATGTGTGACCACACGCTTCTTCGCCAGGACTGTACAAGTCAGGAGATAAAGCAGCTTTGCGACGAGGGGGTAAAGTACGGCTGTGCGTCCGTGTGCATTCCGCCCGCGCATGTCTCCGGCGCGAGCCGATATCTGCAGGGCAGGCTGCCGATATGCACAGTTATCGGCTTTCCCAACGGGTATTCCACTGCGCGTGTCAAAGCTTTCGAGGCTGCTGACGCAATCAAAAATGGCGCAAGTGAGATAGACATGGTCATAAACCTGTGCATGGTCAAGGATGCGTGCTGGAACGATATATACGACGAGATACGCGAAGTCAGGGCTTTTGTCGGTGGTGGAAAAATACTGAAAGTCATAATCGAGACCTGCATGCTTACAGATGATGAAAAAAAGATGATGTGTGAGATAGTGTCCAGCACGGGTGCAGATTATATCAAAACCTCGACCGGATTTGGCGGAGGCGGCGCGACACGAGAGGATATTGCCCTGATGCGGGAATACTCAGCTCCGGAGCTCAAGATAAAAGCGTCCGGGGGAATATCCTCTTTTGAGGATGCTTTAGATTTTATCAATCTTGGAGCAGAGCGCCTTGGCACCAGCAGACTTGTCAAGCTTGCAGCTGCTCAGGATCTGTGATGACCCGAAAAACGCGCCGAGGGCTGCTCAAAACTTTTACGGACCTTCTCCGGGATACCCAAATTCCCGGGAGGCTCAGAGCAAGCCATAAAACTGAATAGAGCAGGCGGATCTGACCGTTTAGCTGAAAGTGCAGAGAAGAATAATCCCATACATTCCATCCCAGCGCCAGGTTGACTATTGCACCGGTCAGATATTCTATAATGGTTATTGTAAGAGCGCACATAAGGCACTTTTTTATAAGTGAGCCGCGGGAATAATTTGCGATAAGATATATACACAAAAAGGCAAGGCCGCCTGTCAGCAGCATTGACCAGTGCGTCTTCCCGCGCCAAAGTATCTCTATCGCGCCATAGCCGCTTGCCCCGAGCAGACAGACCGTAAAGTATTCAAAAAACTCCATAGTTTTCGCCTCCCAGTGTATCATTGCCATGATAAAATAAAAATAATCCGAATATTATTCTTGACAAGACACAGGAAAATATATATAATACCTACGTTAAAATAAAGTTAGAGCAGTGCGTCTGTTCTCACCCGGCTGAATGGTTCACGCCGCGGTCAATAAAACGCATTCTCCAAGGGGAGAGGTATGTTTTTGTGCGCGGACGCTGTGTGTCCGCGTTTTGTTTATTTTTAAGGGGGTGCTTTGGCATAGCAAACATTGCTCATCAGATCAACGAGGATATCCGCGATAAAGAGGTTCGCCTGATTGGTGAAGACGGCGAGCAGCTTGGAATCATGTCTGCCCAGGAAGCTCTTGACATCGCTGCAGAAAAGGATCTAGATCTCGTTAAAATAGCTCCAGGTTCAAATCCGCCTGTCTGCAAGGTTATGGACTACGGCAAATACCGTTTTGAACAGGCCAAGCGTGACAAGGAAGCTAAGAAAAACCAGCATGTTGTCGAGGTCAAGGAAATTCGCATGTCTCCGAGTATCGGCGAAAATGACTTTAACGTCAAGCTGCGCAACGGGCAGAAGTTCCTTAAGGAAGGCAACAGGCTTAAGGTGACAATCAGATTCCGAGGAAGAGAGATGGCGCATACCAACCTGGGCGAGGAACTGCTGAACAATTTTGCGGGCCAGTGCGCCGAGTTTGCCTCCGTAGACAAGAATCCAAAGCTGGAAGGACGCAATATGACGATGTTCCTTTCGCCCAAGACCCAGGCGGCTAAAAAGAATAATCAGAAGAAGAACAATAAAGGAGAAACCAGTCATGCCCAAACTTAAGACCCACAGCGGCGCGAAGAAGAGATTTAATCTCACCAAGACCGGTAAGGTCAAGCGCGCCCATGCTTACAAGAGCCATATCCTGACCAAAAAAGACACCAAGCGCAAGAGGGGCCTCCGTTCCGGAACCTATGCGGACACCACCAACGTTTCCGCTATCAAGCGCATGATTCCGTATAAATAAGGAGGAACTGAACAATGGCTAGAGTTAAGGGCGCGATGATGACGCGCAAAAGAAGAAATAAAATCCTTGGCATGGCCAAGGGTTATTGGGGAAGTAAATCCACCCACTATAAGATGGCCAATCAGGCCGTTATGAAATCCCTTCGTTACGCTTATGTCGGACGTAAGCGTAAAAAGAGAGATTTTCGCCAGCTCTGGATCACTCGTATCAGCGCAGGCTGCAAGATGAACGGAATGAATTACTCCACCTTTATGCATGGACTGAAGCTTGCGGGCATCAGCATGAATCGTAAGATGCTCTCTGAGACTGCTATCCATGATCCTGCCGCCTTTACCGCTCTGTGTGAGAAGGCAAAGGCAGCGCTTTAATCAAAGCTGTAAAAGAGTTTTAAAGCTGCACAGATATAAGTTCTGTGCAGCTTTTTTGTTTGTGTTATATGTGTTTGGGAAAAACCGCATGCATGGTATTGATGCCGGTAGTGTCAAGGATTTTTCGCAAATTAGTTTGCAGTCGCTGGAGTGAATGAAG
>CAZSRK010000046.1:0-16725 GCA_964609305.1 uncultured Oscillospiraceae bacterium | reverse complement strand
AAGCGATGGAAAAATACTTTCCATCGCTTGCTTTTTGCCGTGTTGTCAGGGGTTTTTTACTGTGAAAGGGTTACCGGTTGGGTTGTTATTGCTGTCGATCTCCTGGACAGCCTCAAAGAGTATCATAAACTCATCCGCCTGTGTGGGGTCGGAGGGATCATATCTTACGTCAGTGGGAAAGATCGCAACATATTTCTTCTCCGAATCCATGCCGGCCATGCTGTAGCTTGGAAGATCAGCATAGCTGTTGTCGCCCCAGTCATAGGCTCTGATGGTCAGGAAAGTCCCGTCGTAACCGGCATCTCTGCCCGCGCAGTAGTACAGCTTTATAGCATTCTCGTCTATCAGCTCGTAATCCCAGATGGGCAATGCCGGAAGCTCCAGCGAAAAATAATCATTATACAAGGCGGTATAGCCCTGCCTCGTCAGAATGCCCAGTCCATTGGCCATATTGAAACTGCCCGAATAGCTCTGCGTGTATTCATCCTCCGGCTGCGGGGTGCTGACCACAGAACCGGCGAAATCCTCGATATCGGTTCTTACCCGCTCTCCGGCTATCAGGTCGCTCCAGTAAACGGCGTCGGCATATCGGTAATATAGGATATCGCCTAGGATATCGCCGTTTAGGAAGCCCTCATCCTTATCGGGAAGCAGATAAAGACCGTCGAGATGTGTTTCTTCCCCTGAGTAGAGGTCGTACCGGTAGACTTCTTCGTCGATGTCGGTATATATGAGATATTCGTTTGTTACCCATATGTCGGTGTCGGGGTCGCGCCGTGCGGTGAGCTCCATATATCCCGGCTCTTCTCCAGCACCCTCCCAGACATACACGCTGCCGTCGGCTGTCCAGTAATACACTGTTTGTCCGACGATGGTAAAACGCGTGTGTTCAGGGGTGTCCAGCAAAAGCTCCCTCTGTGAGCCGTCAAACCCTTTCAGGAACAGACCTCCGTCCTCATCGGTATAATAAATCCCCTGATTGGTGACGACATGGTCCTCGACCCCGGACAGGAGCTGCTGCGGCTCGGTGTCGGTCATTGAAAACCACATAAGTTGCGAACCGTCCTGATAATAAATCGTGCCGTCATATACGGAGAAGCCCTCGAGAAGAACGTCCTTATTGACGATGAGCAGATCTGCCGAGCCCTGCTCGAAATCCGTAAGGCTAAATTGCAGAAAACCGGCGGAGGTGGCAAGGAAGCAATCATCGCCTGAGATCGCGACGCTCCATGTTGTGGTCGAGAGCTCCCGCTCAATAATGAAGTCGTACATGCTGCCGGAGCTGTCGGTCAGGGCAGAGCAGAAATAGCCGTCTGCACCCCAGAATACGACCCCACTGGCATGATAAAACGCGCCGCGGCCCAGAACCACACCGTCCAAAATATCCGTCTCTTCGGGAACGGATATATCCTCCACTGCCAGTTCTTCCTCATCATCCTCCTCGGGATAAGGCGTCTCAGTGGGAGGGGGCGTTTCCTGTCCGGATAAAGCAGTGGAAACGATCTGATCAGCCGAGCTCATTGAACAGCCGCACAGAACGCTCAGCAGCAGAAAGGCAATGATAATTAAACGGGTTCGCTTCATGACAGTTACCTCCGCTAATTACACAAAGTTATACTATAAATTGTATTATATGAACAATATATCAAATGCCACTTTGCTTTTCAAGTCGTTAAAATAAAAAACCCACAGCACGGGAAAGCGGCAAAGCTCCCGCGGCAGGACATGCTGCGGGAGCTTTGCTTGCAGAAAACCTGTTATGGGCTGCGTTGCATCAACCTACATTGTATTTTCTCATCCAATCATTGATCTGAAGCAAGTATGCGACCATTTGCGGGCCGGCCATAAGCTGGCCGAACCACGGACGCCCATAGTCTTTGGGAGAAGCGATAAACAGCTCGGCTTTTTTCCGGTCGATAAACCGGTTTACAGGCGCGTTATGATCATCCAGCACCGACTGGAAACGTCGGTATATAATGGCTTCATATTCCGGGGAGTAAGTCTTCGGATAGGGACTTTTCTTGCGGTAGAGAAGCTGTGCCGGCAGCAGGTCCCTGCATGCCTCGCGCAGCAGGGACTTTTCCACACCGTTTTGATATTTCATGCTCCAGGGGACATTATACAGATACTCAACCAGACGATGGTCTGCGAATGCCACGCGGGCCTCCAGACCGCAGGACATGCTGGCACGATCCATACGGTCGAGCAGAGTCTGCATAAACCAGCGGATATTCAGGCAGCTAACCTCACGGCGGCGTCTTTCTTCACCCCGCTCCCCGGGAAGGACAGGAACCTGTTCAACAGCTTCCGTATATCTATGGTGGACATAAGCCTCTAGATCCAGTTCACGCATTGCCTCGTCCGAGAGCAGAAGCGTCCTTGCGGATAGATCGGCGGACCAGGGAAAACCGTCTGCATGAAACAGTTCATCCCGATAAAACCACGGATATCCGCCGAAGATCTCGTCGGCACATTCACCTGTAAGAGCCACTTTATTATATCTCTTCACCTCGGAACAAAAGTACATAAGGGAGGTGTCAACGTCGATCATACCGGGCAGATCCTTGCTGCTTACCGCCTCGGACAGCAGGTCCGCGAGAGTCGTTTCGTCGCATTCAAGATAGGTGTGCGAAAGAGGGTAGAGAGAGAGTACCTGGTCTACATAGGGACGATCCCGGGTCGGCTGAAAGGAGTTGGCCTGAAAGAATTCGTCGTTATGAGTATAGTCAAATGAGAATGTGTTCAGATGTTTACCATTGAGCTGCAGATAGTTGGAGGCTATGGCGGTTACAACGCTGGAGTCAACGCCTCCGGACAAAAAGCTGCACACGGGGACGTCGGACACCATCTGCCGCTGCACGGCATCCCGCAGCAGGAAACTGACCGTCTCCACAGTCTCCGGATAACTGTCCATATGTGGCTGAGCCTTCAGCGACCAGTAGCACTGCTCCCGTAATCCCTGCCCGGAAAATATCACAAGGCAGCCGGGCTTTACCTCATATACACCTTTAAATACGCCGCATCCGGGCGTCCTGGCCGGCCCGATGCCGAACAATTCCCGGAAACTGTCCAGATCTGCCTGCGGCGTTACCAGGGGATGGCGAAACAGCGCCTTTTGCTCGGAGCCAAAGATCAGAGCTCCGTCCTTTATCGTATAAAACACCGGCTTTACTCCCATACGGTCCCGGCAGAGGACCAGCCGCTCTTTCTCAGGGTCCCAGATGGCGAGTGCGAAGATACCGTTTAGCCTGGACGCAAAGTCAAGGCCGTAGGCCATATAGGCGTAGAGGATGACCTCGGTATCGCAGGTGGTCTCAAAACGATATCCCCGACGTTCCAGGTCGGGTATAAGTTCGTCTGTATTATATACCTCCCCATTGTAGACAATCACATACTCGCGTCCATCCGCCTTTCTTACCATTGGCTGTGCCCCGCCCGCCAGATCGCGGATGGAAAGACGAGTGTGAGAGAGCCCAATGTTTCTTCTAAGATACTCCCCGGTTTGATCTTTTCCCCGGTGAGCGATAGCCTCACGCATATCGACAAGGACCTGAGTCCATTGATCGCGACGCTGTGTCAGATCTTCATTGAATTGGCAAAAACCAGCAATTCCGCACATATCATACACCTCGACAAAAAAATTAGGCGCCCAACGAGTAGGCACCCTTGCCGTTATATCCTATGCTATGTTTGCCAAAGCGTGAACAGAACATATAGTTATGCGCGGCCTTATCGCCGACCCAAAGGCGGCGTCTGTGACAGGATGTATGAGATTCAGAACAAAAAAATCGCCGCGGACGTCATTACATCCACGGCGATGTGGTGCGAGAGAGGAGACTTGAACTCCCACGTCGGTTGACACACGCCCCTCAAACGTGCCTGTCTACCTGTTCCAGCACTCTCGCATCTGGACGCTCCCAAAACAGAAGCAAAAATTATTATAGCAGAAAAAACCGTTTTGTCAACACCCAAATGAGCAATTCAATTTTTATTTTGGCGGGGCATATAGGTGTGTGATGCTATGTGAAGAAACAGCAGGATCATCACGGCGATAAGCGCGATAGCTCCATTTGACATCGGCAGGAGATAGCGCCCGCGCAGATAGGCGTGATACCCCAGGAGCGAGGCAAATTGCGAAAAGATAGGCAGTATGAAAAACTGTGGAGCCGTGGCGGCAAATGCCAGCGTAAAGATATCCGCGGCGTAAAAATACCGGTCGTGCATATGCGGCAGGAGGAAGGGGATGCCGACGGCCATAAGTGTCACAGCGGCCAGAAGCGTCTGATTACTGAGGCTGTGCCTGCACAAAAACAGCCAGTAAAGCAGCAGAAGTGTAAAAGCGAAAGCCAACACGATACCGAGCTTGGACCAGATCCCTTCGTCCACATCTGTGAGCAGCGCGAATATTGACGGTGAGTTGAAGTTGAGATAGCTGCCGACGGTATATCCCTGGTCGATATAAAGCGTCAGTGTCTCCATAAACGGCCTTCCGGCTATAACAGCGGGCAGCACCATGGCTATATAGGTCAGGGGAAAAATCGGCAGATGCGACCACTTCATGCGCCCGGTAAAGATAAATGCAAGGAAAATTGGCATTACAAACACGGCCTGAAGCTTGAAAGAAAAAGAGATGGCGATCATGACAAGAGAGAGCTTAGGCCGGCCGTCGAGAGCGCACCATATGCTCAATACCGCAAAAGCAACATATATACTATCGCACTGTGCCCAGTAGGCGCTGTTTAGAATAACAGTCGGAAGAAGCAGAGTGGCATAATATGCGAACAGACGCTTTGACGTGCTGTCCGTTACAACGCCGACAAGCTTCATAACACCAAAGGCAAGCACAACGTCGAATGCAATAGAGACGAGTTTTATAAGAAAGAGGTCATATATGTCACTGTAAGATATAAGCGCGAGAAAATAGAGATAGGGTACATTATAATTTCCGATGCTGACGGCAAGGCCGCGGAAACCGCCGTTGTCCCTGAAGTGTTCGACCCAGACGGTCAGAAAGTTGAGATAGTCGAGCGTCTCATGCTCCATACATATGAATCTTAGAGCGAAAGCGATAAAAGACAGCGCAATGCAAAGCGCCATTCGTTTTTTACCGGAGGTCAGTCCCTCCCTGTAAACAAGCAACACCGAAACCACGGCGATAATGCACAAAAGCAGTGTCGAAATCAAGTCCAATGCCGGAACACCTCTAAATAAAATCGGGGAAAGAAAAAACTCTCCCCGAAATCAGCAAAAAATCATATGAAATACTTGACAAGTACGGAATATAAATGATAAAATTATGTGCTATAATTCGGAACAAGGGCACATAAGCCCATCCTCATCTGAATTCAGTTTACCAAATATGCGACAAAAAATCAATACGCATTTAGCAAAATAAACAACCTCGCCGGGTGTATCACGAAAATCGAAAGAAGGAGTGAAGGCCAATGATTTCAGATGTCAGATACGGCAAGACGGTCAGAAAGAGCTTTGCGCACGGAGCGGAGATACAGGAGATGCCAAATCTTCTGGAGATCCAGAAAAACTCATATAAATGGTTTTTGGAAGAGGGGCTGCGCGACGTATTCAAGGACGTGGCCACAGTCACGGACTATTCCGGCAATCTTGAGCTTTCGTTTATCGACTATTCAATGGACGAAAAACCCAAGTATGACGTGGAGGAATGCAAGGCCCGCGACGCCACATATGCAGCTCCGCTCAAGGTCGGCGTCCGCCTTCGCAACAGGGAGACGGAGGAGATCAAGGAGCAGGAGATATTCATGGGCGATTTCCCGCTCATGACCGAAGGCGGCACTTTTATAATCAATGGCGCCGAGCGCGTCATTGTCTCCCAGATTGTTCGTTCCCCCGGCGTATATTACACAAAGAACACCGATAAGACCGGCGTTTCCACCTATGGGACTACGATCATCCCGTATCATGGCGCGTGGCTTGAGTATGAGACGGACGCAAATAATATTTTCTATGTCCGCATAGACAAAAACCGTAAGCTGCCCGTTATCATGCTGCTCAAGGCAATGGGCAAGTACGACCCGGACAAGCCGCACACATGGCTCAGCTGCACCGACACTCCGGAAGTGGGGTCCATCACGAACGAGCGCCTGCTTGAGATATTCGGACGTGATGAACGTATGGTTGCCACCATCGAGAAGGATACCGCGCCTTCCCGTGAGGAATCTCTGATAGAGATTTACCGTAAACTCCGTCCGGGTGATCCCCCGACGGTTGAAACTTCGGAGTCTCTTATTGATAACCTGTTTTTTGACAGGCGTCGGTACGATATCAGTACGGTCGGACGCTATAAATTCAACAAGAAGCTTGCACTTTGGGCCCGCCTGAACGGACAGACACTGGCAAGGCCTGTCGCCGATCCTATGACAGGTGAGATTATTGCCGATGCCGGCGAGACGCTCACCCGCGAGCGCGCGGAGGAGATCGACGCCTGCGGCGTCCTTGACGCCTGGATAAGCGTGGACGGTAAGGAAATGCGCGTGTTTTCCAACGGCATGGTCGATATGTCCCGATTTGTAGACTTTGACCCAAAGGAGATCGGTGTAAAAGAGCGTGTCCGCTTTATCGTCCTTCGCCAGCTTCTCGACAGCTACTCCGGTGAGGAGCTCAAGCAGGCGATAGCTGATAATATTGACATTCTTGTCCCCAAGCACATAATCGTCGATGACGTTTATGCCTCGGTAAACTATCTCAACTGCCTGGCGCACGGCGTTGGCAACGCCGACGATATCGACCACCTTGGCAACCGCCGTATGAGAAGCATTGGGGAACTGCTGCAAAACCAGTTCCGCATCGGTTTTTCCCGCATGGAGCGCGTGATACGTGAGCGCATGACATTGCAGGATCTCGATATCGTTACTCCGCAGAGTCTCATCAATATTCGTCCTGTGACGGCGGCGATCAAGGAGTTTTTCGGCTCATCACCTCTGAGCCAGTTCATGGACCAGAACAACCCGCTGGCCGAGCTGACACACAAGCGCCGCCTGTCCGCGCTCGGCCCCGGCGGCCTGTCGAGAGAGCGCGCATCCTTTGACGTGCGCGACGTGCATTACAGCCACTATGGCCGCATGTGCCCGATAGAGACGCCGGAAGGTCCGAACATCGGTCTTATCGGCTACCTTGCCAGCTATGCCCGTGTGAACGAATATGGTTTCATCATAGCTCCTTACCGCAAGGTTGATAAGGAGACATGCAGGGTCACGGATGAGATAGAGTACCTCAGCGCCGATATGGAGGATAACTATATCATCGCCCAGGCCACTGAGCCTGTCGATGAAAACGGCTGCTTTATTAACGACCGCATTACCTGCCGTCATCGCGACGAGATTATAGCGGTTGATAAGCACAGGGTCGACTATGTAGATATCTCCCCGCGCATGATGGTGTCGGTCGCAACGGCGCTTATCCCGTTCCTTGAAAATGACGATGCCAACCGTGCGCTGATGGGCGCAAACATGCAGCGTCAGGCCGTGCCTCTGCTGACAACACAGGCGCCCATTGTCGCCACGGGCATTGAGCACAAGTGCGCCGTTGACTCCGGCGTCGTCGTCCTCGCAGAGGATTCCGGTACCGTTACCAAGGTCAGCGCGACGGATATAACCATCAAATACGATTCCGGTGAAAACAAGAATCATCACCTAATAAAATTTGCGCGCTCCAACCAGGGCACCTGTGTCAACCAGCGTCCGATAGTCTCCGTTGGAGAGCGCGTGGAGAAGGGCAGTGTCATTGCCGACGGTCCCTCCACCAGCCAGGGCGAGCTTGCCCTGGGCAAGAACATTCTCGTTGGCTTCATGACATGGGAGGGCTATAACTACGAGGACGCCGTACTGCTCAACGAGCGCCTTGTCATGGAGGACGTGTATACTTCAATCCATGTCGAGGAATTTGAGTGTGACGCGCGTGATACCAAGCTCGGCCCTGAGGAGATAACCCGCGATATCCCCGGCGTCGGCGAAGATGCGCTCAAGTATCTCGACGAGCGCGGTATCATAATGGTCGGTGCCGAGGTTCGCAGTGGAGACATCCTCGTTGGCAAGGTCACGCCCAAGGGCGAGACCGACCTGACCGCGGAGGAGCGTCTGCTTCGGGCCATATTCGGTGAAAAGGCGCGCGAGGTGCGCGATACCTCGCTGAAAGTGCCCCATGGTGAGACTGGCATCGTCGTTGACATCAAGCGGTTCACACGTGAGAACGGGGACGGGCTGAGCCCCGGCGTCAATGAAGTTGTACGCGTCTATATCGCTCAGAAGAGAAAGATATCCGTCGGCGACAAGATGGCCGGACGCCACGGCAACAAGGGTGTCGTTTCACGTATCCTTCCCAAGGAGGATATGCCGTATCTTCCGGATGGCACACCGCTTGATATCGTCCTAAACCCGTTGGGTGTCCCGTCCCGAATGAATATCGGCCAGGTACTGGAGGTCCATCTTGGCTACGCCGCCCAGGCCCTGGGCTGGAAGGTTGCAACGCCTATATTCAACGGCGCCAGGGAAAATGAGATACGCGATCTTCTTGATTACGCCGGACTGCGCTCCGACGGCAAGAGCATCCTGTACGACGGTCGCACCGGCGAGCCGTTTGACAATCCGGTTACGGTCGGCTATGTCTACTTCCTGAAGCTGCACCACCTTGTTGACGATAAGATCCACGCCCGGTCTACTGGCCCGTACAGTCTGGTGACCCAGCAGCCGCTCGGCGGCAAGGCCCAGTTTGGCGGACAGCGATTCGGCGAGATGGAGGTCTGGGCACTCGAGGCTTATGGTGCCGCATACACACTGCAGGAGATACTGACCGTCAAATCGGACGACGTGACGGGCCGTGTGCGCACCTACGAGGCCATAGTCAAGGGTCATAACGTGCCGCAGCCTGGTGTGCCGGAGTCGTTTAAGGTCCTGGTGAAGGAGCTGCAGTCGCTGTGCCTGGATGTGCGCGTTCTCGACGCCGACGGCAATGAGATCGAGCTCAAGGACGACGATGACGACGATTACGCGCCGAACTTTGACGACAGCCGTTATGAGTCCGACGACAGCGAGCTTACCAGCGCAGGTTATGCCATTGAGGATATCAATGAAGATGAGCTCGAGCTTGACACTTTTGAAGAGCTGGACGATGTCGACGACATCGATGACGACCTGTCCGACGATGACAATTTCAGTGATGAGGAGGATCTGTAAATATGAGTAGTACACCCTTTGAGTCCATTAAAATCGGAATGGCTTCCCCCGAAATGATCCTTTCCTGGTCCTCCGGTGAGGTAAAAAAGCCTGAAACCATCAATTACCGCACTCTGAAGCCCGAGCGCGACGGACTTTTCTGCGAGCGTATTTTTGGCCCAACAAAGGACTGGGAATGCCACTGCGGAAAATATAAGAAGATCCGTTATAAGGGGAAAATATGCGACCGCTGCGGGGTCGAAGTCACTCGTGCAAAGGTGCGCCGCGAGCGCATGGGCCATATACAGCTGGCCGCGCCCGTGTCACACATCTGGTACTTCAAGGGCATCCCCTCGCGTATGGGGCTGCTGCTGGACCTCACGCCCCGTATACTTGAAAAAGTACTGTATTTCGGAAGTTATATAGTGACCGACCCCGGCTTCACCCCGCTTCAGAAGTGCCAGATCCTCTCCGAGAAGGAGTACCGGGATCTACGTGAAAAGTACGAAGACGACTTTGATGCTGGGATGGGTGCAGAGGCCATCAAGAAGCTTCTGGCTGACATCGACTGCGAGCAGCTCTCCGCTCAGCTCCGCGCGGAGCTGAAGGAGGCCTCCGGCCAGAAGAAAGCCAAAATCGTCAAGCGTCTTGAGGTTATCGAGGCTTTCCGCCAGAGTGGAAATGACCCGACATGGATGATCATAGATGTGCTGCCGGTCATCCCGCCGGAGATCCGGCCCATGGTTCAGCTTGACGGCGGACGCTTTGCCACAAGCGACCTCAACGACCTCTACCGCAGGGTAATAAATCGTAACAACCGCCTCAAGAGGCTTATTGACCTCAATGCTCCGGATATCATTGTCCGCAACGAAAAACGTATGCTGCAGGAGGCAGTTGACGCGCTCATCGACAACGGCCGCCGCGGCAGGGCCGTAACGGGTGCCAACTCCCGGGCTCTCAAGAGCCTGAGCGATATGCTCAAGGGCAAGCAGGGACGTTTCCGCCAGAACCTTCTGGGCAAGCGCGTCGACTATTCCGGCCGTTCCGTCATCGTTGTCGGCCCCGACCTGAAGATTTACCAGTGCGGCGTCCCCAAGGAGATGGCAATCGAGCTGTTCCGGCCCTTCGTTATGAAGAAGCTGGTTGAGGACGGTGTGGCAAATAATATTAAATCCGCGAAGAAGATGGTTGACAAGCAGCGGACCGAGGTCTGGGACGCTCTTGAGGTTGTTATAAAAGAACACCCCGTGCTGCTCAACCGCGCTCCTACACTGCACAGACTCGGCATCCAGGCTTTCGAGCCCATACTTGTCGAAGGCCGCGCGCTAAAGCTGCATCCGCTGGTCTGTACAGCGTACAACGCCGACTTTGACGGCGACCAGATGGCCATACACGTCCCCCTGTCTGTGGAGGCGCAGGCGGAGGCCCGCGTGCTGATGCTCTCAGCCAACAACCTGCTGAGGCCTCAGGACGGACAGCCGGTTACGGTCCCGACACAGGACATGATCCTCGGCGCATATTATCTGACTTATATTAGCATCGGCTCAGCCGAAAAAGGTGCGGAGCGCGTGTTTGTAAAGAGCGCCGGCGGCACCGACCTGCCCGAGGGCGAGGTCGTGGACGCTGATCTGTTCCTTGAGAAGCAGGAAGAGGCTGATAAGCAGGGGCTTGAGCTGCCTGAGTATATTCCGTGCCCCGCCTACCGCAATTCCAATGAGGCTATAATGGCCTATAATGACGGCGTCATCGGTCTGCATGCGCCCATACGCATGCGCATGACCAAGACCATCGGCGGACAGCCTGTATCCCGCATAATCACTACTTCGGTGGGCCGTATAATTTTCAATGAGCCCATCCCACAGGATCTGGGTTATGTGGATCGCACAGATCCCGAGCATCAGTTCGACCACGAGATCAATTTCCAGGTCGGAAAGAAGCAGCTTGGAGATATCATTGACCGCTGTATCCACAAGCATGGTTTTACCATTAGCGCTGAGGTGCTCGATAATATAAAGGCCCTTGGATATAAGTACTCGACAAAAGGTGCCATCACCATATCGATCGCCGACATGACCATACCTGAGAAGAAGAAGCTCCTGATCGAGGATACTGAGAAGAAGGTTCTGAATATCGAACGGCAGTATAACCGCGGTTTTATTACCGAGGACGAGCGCTACCGGCTCGTCGTCGCGGAGTGGGAGAAAACCACCAAGGACGTCACCGACGCGCTTCAGGATTCGCTCGATACCTATAACCCCATATATATGATGGCCGACTCTGGAGCTCGAGGCAGCATGAACCAGATTCGTCAGCTTGCCGGTATGCGAGGTCTGATGGCCAACACCGCCGGCAAGACGATCGAGATACCCATCAAATCCAATTTCCGCGAGGGCCTGTCCGTTCTGGAGTATTTTATCTCTTCCCGCGGCGCTAGAAAGGGTCTTGCCGACACCGCGCTGCGTACGGCGGACTCTGGATACCTTACCCGCCGCCTTGTTGACGTCTCGCAGGATGTTATTATTCGAGAGCGTGACTGTGGAACCACCGAAGGCGTCGTGGCTGCCGCCGTTTATGACAAGGGACAGATAGTCCAGACTCTTGGAGAGAGCATAAACGGCCGTTTCCCGCTCAACGACGTCACCGACCCCGAGACGGGCGAGGTTTTGTTCACGAGCGATCACATGCTGATGGCTGCCGATGCCGAGGTGCTTGAAGCTCACGGAATAGAGTCCGTGCGCATAAGAAGCGTGCTGACATGTGAGGCCCGCTCCGGCGTCTGCGCCAGGTGCTATGGTATAAACCTTGCCACGGGCCTTCCCGTTGACGCGGGTGAGGCTGTCGGTGTCATCGCGGCCCAGTCCATCGGCGAGCCGGGCACGCAGCTGACGATGCGTACCTTCCATACCGGCGGTGTCGCCGGGGACGACATCACGCAGGGCCTTCCCCGTGTCGAGGAGCTGTTCGAGGCGAGAAAACCCAAGAAAATGTCCGTGCTTGTCGAGATTTCCGGGAAACTCAGCTATGAAGAGACTAAGAAGCCCGGCGTTATTGCCCTGACGATAACCAATGAGGAAGAGGGGGAGACAAGGGCTTATCCCGTGCCCCAGTCTTCCGGCATACTCGTCAAGGATGGCGAGATGGTCGAAAAGGGCCAGATGCTCACCTCCGGCGCGCTCAGCCCGCACGATGTGCTGCGCATACGCGGTATCGAGGCCTGCTACAACTATATCATCCAGGAAGTCCAGAAGGTCTACCGTCAGCAGGGTGTCGATATCAACGACAAGCACATCGAGGTCATCGTAAGGCAGATGATGCGCAAGGTCCGCGTTGAGGATGCCGGCGATACCGAACTGCTCTCCGGTTCCACTGTGGATTGGAACGAGCTCAAGGCCGCCAACCGCAAGATAGAAGAGCGCACTGCCGCAGGTGAAGTCAATGAGCTTGGTGGGGCGCTTAGGCCCGCAAGCTGCACGCAGATACTCATGGGCATTACAAAGGCGTCCCTGGCCACCGAGAGCTTCCTGTCGGCCGCGTCCTTCCAGGAGACGACCAAGGTACTGACCGAGGCTGCTATAAAAGGTAAGGTGGACCACCTTGTCGGCCTGAAGGAGAACGTCATCATAGGTAAGCTGATCCCAGCCGGCAGCGGCCTGTCCATGTACCGCAACTTCCAGGAAGAGACTGACGATGAGATAGACGCCTCCGAGGCGGACTATGTTGATCTCTCTGCCCTCGTCGGCAGGACAAACGCGCTTTGATCTAAAACAGGCGCCGACATGTTTTTACCAATTTGCCTCCCTCGCTTCTGAAGGAGGCAAATTGATTAAAAGCATTGAAAATTCAAGGTTTTTTGTAAAGAAATATCTTGACTTATCCAACACGGCGTGCTACAATCTTAACTCGTGTGGAATAATCATGCCCATTTCATGGTTTTTACGGAATATTCTTATGAACATTCCGAAAAAATAGATTTATATATTTTCAGAAAGGAGGAAACACATGCCTACTTTTAACCAGCTCGTAAGAAAGGGAAGGCAGCAGGCAACTTACAAGTCCGCATCTCCTGCAATGCAGAAGGGACTTAACACCCTGAAGAATAAGGAGACTGACCTGTCCTCGCCACAGAAGCGCGGCGTCTGCACCGCAGTTCGTACCTCAACCCCCAAGAAGCCGAACTCCGCTCTGCGTAAGATCGCCCGTGTCCGCCTTACCAACGGTTACGAGGTCACGGCCTACATCCCCGGTATCGGCCATAACCTGCAGGAGCACTCCGTCGTCATGATACGTGGCGGTCGTGTTAAGGACCTGCCTGGTGTCCGTTACCACATCATTCGCGGCACTCTGGATACCCAGGGAGTCGACGGAAGGCGTCAGGGCCGTTCCAAGTATGGCGCCAAGCGCCCCAAATAAGCACTTAACCAACAGTTGCCCTGTTGATAATATACATTACATATAATATATATTACCTCAGGGCGCAGCGGGGGAATTTCGGTTCTGCAAAGCTGTGGGGCCGTGTTCTCACGAGTACCGATGAAATCATTTCATAATGAAGGAGGGAAGCAAAGTGCCCAGAAGAGGTAATGTTCCCAAGAGAGAAATTTTGCCTGATCCTGTTTATAACAGCGTGATGGTTACAAAGCTCATCAACAGCATCATGCTTGACGGCAAAAAGGGCGTCGCCCAGAAGGTGGTTTATGATGCGTTTGATATCGTAAAGGAAAAGACCGGCAAGGAACCTCTGGACGTTTTTACTGAAGCACTTAATAACATTATGCCTTCTCTGGAGGTCAAGGCCCGCCGTGTCGGCGGCGCCACTTATCAGGTGCCTATCGAGGTACGCCCGGAGCGCCGTCAGACGCTTGGCCTGCGCTGGCTGACCAGCTATGCCAGAGCTCGCAATGAAAAGACCATGAAAGAACGCCTGGCTGGAGAGCTTATGGACGCCAGCAACAATGTCGGCTCCGCTGTCAAAAAGCGTGAAGATACCCACAAGATGGCTGAGTCCAACAAGGCGTTTGCACACTTTAGGTGGTAATCAGAAATGGCCAGAAAATTTCCGCTTGAAAAAACAAGAAATATCGGCATAATGGCTCATATCGACGCCGGCAAAACGACCACCACGGAGCGCATCCTTTTCTACACCGGAGTTAATTACAAGATCGGTGAGACGCATGACGGAACGGCAACAATGGACTGGATGGCACAGGAGCAGGAGCGCGGCATAACCATAACCAGCGCCGCCACTACCTGCCACTGGAGGGACCATCGCATAAACATTATCGATACCCCGGGACATGTTGACTTCACTGTCGAGGTTGAGAGATCGCTTCGCGTCCTTGACGGCAGCGTTACGGTGCTTTGCGCCAAGGGTGGAGTTGAGCCCCAGTCCGAGACTGTCTGGCGTCAGGCGGATCACTACCACGTCCCGCGTATGATATACGTCAACAAAATGGATATCATGGGCGCTGACTTTTATCACGTTCTGGACATGATCCACGACAGGCTGAAATGCAATGCGGTGCCCATCCAGCTCCCCATAGGGGCAGAGGCGGATTTCCGCGGTATTGTCGACCTGGTTGAGATGAAGGCGTATATCTATTATGATGATCTGGGCCAGGATGTACGGGTCGAGGAAATACCCGAGGACATGAAGGATCTGGCGGACGAATATCGCGAGAAACTCATTGACGCGGTTTCCCTGTTCGACGATGAGATAATGGAACTCTTCCTGATGGAGGAGCCTATACCCGAGCAGAAGATAAAGGATGCCATCCGCAAGTCGACCGTCGCAGTCGAGATGATACCCGTAACATGCGGCACATCCTACAAGAACAAGGGCGTACAGAAGCTTCTGGACGCGATAGTCGACTACCTGCCGAGCCCGCTTGACATCCCTGCCATCAAGGGTGTCAATCCCAAGACCGAAAGGGAAGAGGTTCGCGAGGCAGACGACAACGCTCCGTTTTCCGCGCTTGCGTTCAAGATCATGACCGACCCATATGTCGGACGGCTGTCCTTCTTCCGCGTATATTCGGGCCATCTTGCAACAGGCTCGACTGTGCTTAACAGCACCAAGGGCCAGCGCGAACGTGTCGGCAGGATTCTTCAGATGCACGCCAACCACCGAGAGGATATCGAGGAGGTATTCTCCGGAGATATCGAAGCGGCGGTCGGACTGAAAAATACTACGACAGGCGATACTCTGTGTGATGAAAAACACCCGATAATCCTTGAGTCCATGGAGTTTCCCGAGCCTGTCATCCGTGTTGCGATCGAACCCAAGACCAAGGCCGGTCAGGAAAAGATGGGCATTGCTCTTCAGAAGCTTGCTGAAGAAGACCCGACTTTCAAGACCTACACCGACGAGGAGACCGGACAAACTATCATCGCCGGTATGGGTGAGCTGCACCTGGAGATAATCGTTGACAGGCTGCTCCGTGAGTTCAAGGTCGAGGCGAATGTCGGCAAGCCCCAGGTCTCCTATAAGGAGACGATACGCAAGGCAGCGACCGTCGACACCCGCTATTCCCGCCAGTCCGGCGGTAAGGGCCAGTTTGCCCACGTCAAGTTCACCATCGAGCCTAACGAGAGCGGCAAGGGTTATGAGTTTATCAACAACATAACCGGAGGCGCGATCCCCAAAGAGTATATCCCTGCAGTCGATCAGGGTATCCAGGGCGCTATGCTCGGCGGCGTCGTCGCAGGTTATCAGGTCGTCGACGTCAAGGTCACGTTGTTTGACGGATCTTTTCATGAGGTCGACTCATCTGAGATGGCCTTTAAGATCTGCGGCTCCATGGCCTTTAAGGAGGCCTGTCAGAAGGCGGATCCCGTCCTGCTCGAGCCCATAATGAAGGTTGTTGTGACAGCGCCCGACGAATTTATGGGCGACGTTATCGGCGATATCAATGCCCGTCGCGGACAGATAGTCGCAACGGAGATACGAAACGGCACGGTCGAGGTCGAGGCGCATGTGCCACTGAGCTCGATGTTTGGTTATGCGACCGATCTGCGCAGCAGGACCCAGGGCCGCGCCAATTACAGCATGGAACCCAGTCACTATGTCGAACTGCCAAAGTCCCTTCAGGATGAGATAGTCGGCAAGAGAAAATAACAGTTGCAATAAGCTCCCGGTTCATGTACAATAACTACGGTTTGGCTTGTACTGCCGGAGCGGCACAGGAAGCAGGCGTATCCCTGCACAAGAAATTATTCACTTAAGATATTAAAAGGAGGATACCTCAAATGGCTAAGCAAATGTTTAACCGCACCAAGCCCCATGTCAACATCGGTACCATCGGACACATCGACCATGGCAAGACCACTCTTACCGCTGCTATCACCAAGTATCTCGCCCTCCAGGGCAAGGCTGAATACACCGATTACAGCTCCATCGATAAGGCTCCGGAAGAGCGCGAGCGCGGTATCACCATCAACACTGCCCACGTCGAGTACGAGACCGAGGCCCGCCACTATGCACACGTTGACTGCCCGGGTCACGCCGACTACATCAAGAACATGATCACCGGCGCTGCTCAGA
>CAZSRK010000045.1:0-17115 GCA_964609305.1 uncultured Oscillospiraceae bacterium | reverse complement strand
TGGGCAGCGGCAGTCTTGGCCTGGGAGGAAGCGACAAACTCGTCAAGTTCCTCGCGGGTGATGCCCCAGATGTCGCAGATATTCTCGGCGGTGGTGCCCATGTGGTAATCGTTAAAGACGTCCCAGAGGCCGTCGTTGACCATGGAGTCGACCATCGTGGTGTTGAACATGCGGGCGCCGCCGCGGGCAGTGGGAACAGTATAGGGAGCGGCGGTCATATTCTCCGTGCCGCCGCAGACGATGATGTCAGCGTCGCCGGCGCTGATGGCGCGGGCGCCCTCGATGACGGACTTCATACCGGAACCGCAGACCATGCCGACGGTGTAGGCGGGAACGGAGTAAGGCAGACCGGCCTTGACGCCGACCTGACGGGCGGGGTTCTGGCCCTGACCGGCGGTCAGGATGCAGCCGAACATGAGTTCGTCGACCTGATCGGGCTTGAGTCCCGCGCGCTCGAGAGCGGCCTTGACGACAACGGCGCCAAGCTCGGCCGCCGGAGTGTTGGAAAGGGAACCCTGGAAGGAGCCGATTGCCGTACGGCAACAGCTTACTGCATAGATTTCTTTCATTGAATTACCTCCAAATACCCTATAAGGGTTTATTTAGCTAAAGCATCGCTATAAACAATTATATAGTGTCACAAATCAAAAATCAAGGGCATTTATTAGCTCGCAGGGGACATGTCGGTGCAAACAGGTAACAGCGCAGCGCGCGCCGTGCATCTTAGGTTTTGCCCATAACAGGCTTGACAAACAGAACGTGAGCTAATAAAATGACTGTATTAGAATGATTAATACACAAAAACAGGGAGAGTGATAATGTGATAAGTGTGAATTACAGAGATCCCCGGCCAATCTATGAGCAGATAATGGACAATGTCCGGCGTCTTGTCATCTCTGGGGCAATGGTCCCGGAGGAAAAGCTGCCCTCGGTACGGGAGCTAGCAAGCCAGCTTGCCATAAATCCGAACACCATCCAGCGGGCATACCGCGAGCTGGAGAGCCAGGGCTGGATATATTCAGTATCCGGCAAGGGCAGCTTTATCGCCCAGCGGGGAGAGGTCGACGAGAGCAGGAAGCGAACCCTGCTCAGCCAGTTTGATGCAGCGGCAAGCGAGCTCATGTTTCTCGGGGTCACGGCGCAGCAGCTCTGCGCCCGGCTGACGGAAGGGGGAAAGAGGAATGATTGACGTCATTGGCGTCCGCAAGAGCTTCGACGGCTTTTTTGCGCTTGACGGGCTGGACATGTACGTTCCCCGCGGATCCATCTACGGCCTGGTGGGGCCGAACGGCGCGGGCAAAAGCACGATCCTGCGTCACATCGCGGGAATTTATAAACAGGACGAGGGCGACATCCTCGTAAACGGGGAACCGGTTTTTGAAAACGAAAAGATCAAGAAAGGCATTGCCTATATCCCGGACGACATCTTCTGGTTCACGCAGGCGACACTGCGCGACATGATGAAGTTCTATTCAGGAATATATCCGAATTTCGACCGGGAAAGGTTCCAGAAGCTTGGCCAGGATTTTGCCTTTGATGACCGGCGGCAGATGCGCCGGCTGTCGAAAGGCATGCAGAAGCAGGCAGCTTTCCGCCTGTGCCTGTCGATGCGGCCGGAGCTTCTGGTGCTGGACGAGCCGGTCGACGGGCTCGATCCCGTTATGCGCCGCAGGATGTGGAGCCTTATAATGGACGATGTAGCGGAAAATGGTACCACAGTGCTTGTATCCTCGCACAACCTGCGCGAGCTGGAGGATGTCTGTGACCAGGTTGGTATTATGAGCGGCGGGAAAATGCTGCTCCAGCGCAGCCTTGAACAGCTTCAGGAAAACGTTGTAAAGGTGCAGATCGCCCTGTCCGACGGCACACAGATACCGAGGGAGCTGGAGGTGCTGCACGAATCGACGACCGGCCGGCTGCACACGCTGATACTGCGCGGCGAGACCGCGCAGGTACAGCAGCGTCTGACGGAAATACGGCCGCTGTTTATGGATGTACTTCCGCTGTCGCTTGAGGAGATATTTATCTATGAGTTGGGAGGTGCCGGCGATGAAGTCAGGGATATCGTGCTTTAAGACTCTATTTTTGAGCGCCGTGAGGCGTTCATGGCCTGTCTGGACGGCATATCTGATCATATGGCTGATATACCTGTGCGGCGGGATCGCTTCCGGCCTGACCGACACGGGATACGGCTTATATTGGAGTACAGAGTATGTGACCGTCTGTGGCATTATAAACAAGGCGGCGGGCATGGGCGTTTTTATAAGTTTTTTTGCGGCGATAGCCTCGACCATGTGCGTGTTTTCTTTCATGTACAGCGCCCGCGCGGCCGGCGCGATGGCCAGTCTCCCCATAAGGCGTGAAAAGCTGTACCTGGCGCAGGTGCTCGCGGGGCTTATGCCGCTGCTGTGCGCAAACCTTATCGTGTTCGCGACGGGCCTTGGGATTGAGGCTTCTTTTGGCCAGATTTGGCTTCAGCCGCTGCTATGCTGGCTGGCGATTGTGAGCATGCAGCTTGTCATCTTTTTCGGCATAGCGGTGCTCTGCGCGCAGCTTACGGGGCATATCGTTGTGCTGCCGGTTGCGTATGTGATACTCAATCTCACAGCCAGTGTGCTGGAATACGCGGTGTATCGGGCGCTTAACATTTTTGTTTACGGCGTGAGCCCCGGTACGAATGTGCTCACCGCGCTGTCCCCGCCGGTGTATATGGCGACAGAAATGTTTGTCGAAGTGCCGAGCGTCGTGAGCGATAATGGTTATTGGGTCGAGCAGTACGGACAGGCGCATTTCGTTGGGTGGACCGGGATGCTTGCGTATCTTGCCGTGGGCGTCGTGCTGATACTGCTTGGTATGCTGCTGTATAAGCACCGCCGTATGGAGTCCAGCGGAGACGTCGTGTCGGTCAGGATGCTAAAGCCCGTGTTCAAGTACTGCTTTGCGCTCGGCGGCGCGCTGGTTCTTGGGGTCGTCGCCTTTATCATAACCAATAACAGCTATTACACCGACGGCAGCGTGTGGACGTTGCTGCTGCTGATGCTTCTGGGCGGCTTCATATGCTATTTTGCCGCCGAAATGATGATAAAAAAGACCTTCCATGTCTGGAAGGCCAGGACTTTTGCCGGATTTGCGGTATTCGCGGTCGTGTTCGCGCTGCTCACCTGCGCGGTCGAATATGACCTGTTCGGATACGAGGCGCACGTGCCTGAGGCGGACAGGGTCGAATCCGTCAGGATAGATTATGACGACATCGAGCTTTTTGAAAGGGAGAACATAGAAAGCGTCATCGAGCTGCACAGACGGCTCATATCCCATAAAGCCGAAAATGAAAGCGCACTCGGCTCTGGCGAGTATCTCAATGATGATATGAGCATATACGGACTGACCATAGAGTACAGGCTTGATGACGGCAAGACGCTGAAAAGGCGGTATTCCATCACCAGCCCGCAGGAGGATCTCCAGGCATATGAGGACATCCTCAACTGCCAGGAGGCCATAAACAGCCGTGCTCAGACTCAGATACCGGTGACAGAGGAGACGATCGGATATGCAGACGTGAGTTATTATGATCCGGAAACCAGCGATTATGATAAATACCGTTTCCAATCGCTTACCATTTCGCCGCAGGAGGCATATGAGCTGTATATTGATTGCATCCTGCCCGATATGCTCGAAGGGACGCTTGGCAGGACATGGCTGATTATGGATGAGGAGTATTACCAGTCCGTCTATGACTGCTATATCAGTCTTGAGCTGCGCCAGCCCTCCGCCAGTGGGATATACAGCTATGATTATCTGAACGTAGTGCCGACGGTCGATTCCCGGCGCACCAACGCATGGCTTGAGGAGCACGGGATAACTCCTGTGCTGGAGGAACACTATCTGCTGGAGCAGGACGCCGCAACTCCGGCTGCGTCGGATATAGTAGTCAATTGAGGCCGGAGAGGAACGAGCGCAGCTTGCCCCAGATGTCCAGTACGCGGAATTTCAGCTCGTAGCCCTCGTCCTGACAGGTGATGAGCGCTGCGTCGTCCTCAGAGAGGACGTACTGCGCCTGCTCGGAGCCTATGCCGGCCGCCTCGACACACAATGGGGGGGAAAACGACGCACCACCAGTTGTGCCCTTCCCCCTCGCCAAGTGTGACGCGCAGGGACTCATATTCTCCGGCGGGCAGGGAAAAACCGTCGTAATGCCGTGTGGGATAGTACTCGGTGCCGAGGGTGACCGTCACCTCCCGACCCTGGGAACTGGACAGAGCCGCGCTCTCGATGCCGGAGAGGTTCTCCTCGATTATTTCCCCGGCGGTCCTGGTGTCTGAGGTCTGCGAGAGAAGCGGCGTGAGGTATCCAAGTACGGCGTCGCGCACCTGCAGCTTTATCTCCTGCTCGGTCTTGTCGTCGGATACGGCCACGACGTGCAGGCGAATAAGCTTTTCTGAAAGCTCCGATTGCTGCTGGCCGGCCCATGAGCCGATCAGCAGTGTTATTCCCAAACTTAAAAGCAGTGCCGCTTCCCAGATCTTCAATTTATTCTTCGTCATATAAAATCACCGCCGATATGTAGCATTTGAGGCTATTATCGACGGTGATTTCATATTTTATTCTGTTTATACACCGGCAAATCAGTCCGGAGGTGCAAAATTTTTACCTGTCGGCGAGCAGAGGAAACAGTCCCGGTATTTCCCCCTGAGCCAATCGTATGCATTTTTCGCGCGCTCGCGCGAGTCGAAGAGGCCAAACACGGCGGAGCCGGTCCCGCTCATCATGCAGCCGAGCGCGCCAAAGTCGAGCAGCTCGTTTTTTATGCTGAATATCTCACGGCAGCGGTGGGGAAGCACTTCCTCAAACACATTGTACATCCTGCGCGATATCCGGGCGAGGTCGCCCAGCTCGAGCATGCGGATAAGCTCATCCGTGTCCGGATGGCAGCGCAGCCCGTGTCCGTCAAGCGTTTTGAACAGCGCGGCAGTGGAGATGGAGAACGCCGGCTTGCATATCACGATACTGCAGTCAGGCAGCGGCGCAAGATCTGTCAGGATCTCACCGCGGCCCTCGGCCAGCGCAGTGCCCCCGCGCGCACAGAAGGGAACGTCCGAGCCGAGCTTTTCGCCCAGCATTTCAAGCTCCTTCCCGCGCAGAGGCAGGCCCGTAAGCTCGCCGAGCCCGAACAGGACGGCAGCGCCATCCGATGAGCCGCCGCCGAGACCTGCGCACACGGGTATGCGCTTCTTGACGACTATGTCAACCCCCGTGTCGGTTATTCCGTGGTGCTGGAAAAAAAGCTGTGCGGCCTTGAAAGCAATGTTTCGCTGGTCGCTGGGCAGATACCGCATGCCCGGGCGTATAGATATTTTGCCGTCCGATCGCAGGCTGAGCCCGACCTCGTCGCAGAGGGAGACAGACTGCATGATCATGCGCATCTCGTGATAGCCGTCGGGGCGATTTCCCGTCACATCGAGGGAGAGATTGAGCTTGGCCCTGGCCAGAAACCTGCCTTTCACAGCATGAACAGAGTCGGCATGAGCTCAACGCCCTCTTTCAGGAAGATGCCCTGCTGACCGTTTTTCTCGCTGTAAGCAAGGCCAGTCCCGGCGTCGCTGCGGCTGTCATAGATAAAGAAGGGCACGGGGTCGCCGTCGTGCGCGCCGTTTGCCATCAAGGTCTTGTGATCGGAGAGCACGAGCATGCGGAAATCTTCGCCCTTGCCGGTCAGATGCGACACTATGGGTGCGATTACGCGGCTGTCCAGAGCCTCGATCGAATATATCTTGTGTTCCAGATTACCGTCGTGCGTGCTCTCATCGGGGCCTTCAAGATGTACGCCGACAAAGTCGTATTTTTCCAGGGCCGACATTGCTGCCCGGGCCTTCGCCTCGTAGTCGGTGTCCCAGTCCGCGTTGGCCGTCGGGACCTCGATAACATCCAGTCCCGTCATCTTCGCGATACCGCGTACAAGGGGTACGGCGCTTACAACTGCCCCGTCGTGCCCGAACTGCTCCCGGAAGCTGGGCATTTTGCCGCCCGTGCCCTCGGCCCAGAACCAGATACCGTTGGCCGGCAGCTTGCCATCGGTCCGGCGCTGCTCGTTGAGGGGATGGTGGTCGAGAATCTCGTTTGCCTTCTCCATCAGGGCGCGGAGCGTCTGCGCGTCCTCGCAGCCGGAGGGGAGATTGTCGCCGACGCTCTCGCCGAGATGGTCGTGCGGCGGGGAGAGAACCAGCCCCTTTATGTCCGTGTCCTGCTGTATCATGACGTGGCGGTAGCTGTCAGCGGGGATGAGGCTTGCCCGCGCGCTTTCGGCCAGAGGCACAAAATCGGGATGCGAGAAGAGATACTTCATCAGCAGCCGGGAGTCCGCGCCGCCAATGCCGCCGGCGGAGTGCGAGACGATGGTGCGATCTTCAAACGCCGCTCCGTCCGAGAGACAGACGTTGTTACAGCGGAAGGCGGCCGCGCCCACCGGCAGGGTTATGCCCTGGTCGGCCAGCTCTATTGGAGCGCGGCCGGAATAGCAGGTCTGCGGCGGGCAGCCGAATATGGACATGATGGCAGTATCGCTGCCGGGCGCGAAGCCGTCGGGGACGGTCCTGACGCTGCCTATGGTGCCGGCGGCGCACAGCGCGTCCATGCACGGAGTATCCGCAGCCTCGACGGGGGTCTTTCCGTCCAGCTCGGGAACGGGGTTGTCGGCCATGCCGTCGCCTATGACAAGTATATATTTCATTTTTATCACTCCAGATTGCTTTTTACTTAATAGTACAGGTTAATCGCCGGCAATTCAAGTTTTTTCGTATACGGAAAAATGTCTTTTCATTTAATAACAATCGTGTTAGTATATCAGCAGCTTTTAAAACCGGATACAGGCATGGAGGATATGAGATGTTTGAAGTTCTGAAAGACAGGGCATTTTTGAGGAAAATGCTCACCATCGCGATACCCATATCTCTGCAGAGCATGATAAGCTTCGGCGTTCAGCTCACGGATACGGTCATGCTCGGCTATTTCGGAGAGGTCGCGCTCTCCGCGTCGTCGCTGGCGGGAAGCTTTTATATGATCTTCGGATGTATCTGCATGGGCCTTGGCTGCGGCGCGGCGGTGATAACGGCGCAGTACTGGGGCAAACGGGAGATAGACCCGATACGGGAAATGTGCGCCATCTGCTTCAAGGTGACTATAATCATAAGTCTTGTGTTTACCTTCCTCGGTATCGCCTTTCCCAGGCAGATAATGCAGATATACACGACTGACGAAGCCGTCATAGAATCCGGTATCCGGTATTTGCGTATACTGTCGATAGGCTTTCTGTTCAACGGCCTGGCGACCGCCGCAACCCAGATACTGAGGTCTGTCAATATAGTGAAAATCGCGCTGTTTGCGACCATCGGCTCATTTTTTGTAAACGTGTTTTTCAACTATGTCTTCATCTTTGGAAAGCTCGGCGCGCCAAGGCTGGAGGTTGCTGGCGCCGCAATTGGGACCGTGATTGCGCGAGTGTTCGAGTTTGCAGTGATCTGCGGCTTCGTGTTCCTTCGTGACAAGACGATAGGCATGCGCCTGCGCCATATGCGAGGCTTCAGCCGTGATATGATGAGAAAATACATCAAGGCCGGTGTGCCAGTGCTCGTCAGTGATATAATCATGGTCGTCGGAGCAAACCTAGTTACCGTCATCATCGGGCACGTTGGCGCGGAGTTCACGGCGGCAAATAGCATCGCAAGCGTTGTAAACAACGTTATAATGAATCTGTTCTTCGGGATCTCCAGCAGCTCCAGTGTCATAACGGGCAATCTCGTCGGCGAAGGAGATTATGAAAAGGCGTATAAGTATGGGAAGGGCTATCTTATAATCGGGATTATCCTCGGCATAGTCGGCGGCGCCGTACTCTACGTCATAAAGATGCCGATCATCAACATATATAACGTGTCCGAGTCGACGCGGGTCTATGCCAGCCAGATGATAAATGTGCTCGTATTCATGCTGGTGTTCCAGCTCCTGGAGCACACCCTCACAAAGGGTATACTCCGCGGCGGTGGCGACACGCGCTTTCTGATCGTCGGTGATACGGTGTTTGCATATGTCGTTGCCGCGCCGCTCGGCGCGCTGGCGGCCTTCGTATGGGGCTGGCCCTGCTGGGCGATCTTCATGATGCTGAAGATGGATCAGGTCTGCAAGTGCATACTCTGCGCTTTCAGGTTCTTTTCAAGAAAATGGATAAAAGATGTCACCGTTAAGGACACGGATATTGCCAGCGTCGGGATCTGACGACGAAAACGCCTCTCGCCGAAAGGTAGGGGCGTTTGTGCGTTATGATAACATGAGAGGCTCATATGCGGGAAAAGTTCGTCTAAAATATGAGCGGTGACAGGATTTGATTGAGATTGATATTTTAATTAAAAAGTGCTACCATTACATTTTAAAGGAAGTGATTGCAATGACTTCGAAAGAGATACTTCATGCGATAGTCGGCAGCGAGCACCAGGCCCGTCTGGACTATGAACAGGCGCTTGAGAAGGTCAACGGCTATGACGAATACATGGCCGGTGAAAGCGAGAAGCTCAGAAAGGCCGCGTTTTCCGAAGCCGATGAAAAGCTTGCTCAGCTCGAGGCCGGGGAGATCGCCGCGGCCGACGCCAAGATATCCGAGATGGACGAGCGGCAGAAGCAGGAACTTGAGTCGGCCAACCGCTGGTATCTCAACAACAGGGAGGGGTTCATTGACCGCGTGTTCGACATGGTGGTGAACTCGGATGTTTAAGAATCTGACGCGCTACGGCGCAATAACGGCAAAAACGCGCGCGATGTACGGCAGGATGCTCCGACCCGTGGATTGGGAAACTCTCAGCGGGATGCAGAATCTTGCGGACGTGGCGGGCTTCATACGTGGCCACGCCGGCTGGCGTGAGGCGGGGGAGCTGATACCCCAGGGCTGCCGCGACAGCCGTCTGATAGAAAAAGCGATGCGTTTCCAGCTTGAGAGCGAGTATGAGCGTATATACAAATTTGCGACCCGCGAGGATAAAAGGTTTTTCCTGTTTGCCGTGTACCGGACAGAGTATCGGCGGATACTCTCCGCGCTGCGCCGCGTGATAACCGGGAGCGTAGCTGAGCCGGACGAACTGCCGACAGGGTTTATGGCAGAAAAGACCGGGCTGCTCGAGCCGGAGCTTTCCCAGGCCGGCAGTTTTGAGGACATAATAGCGGCGGCGGAAAACACGATATATGCAGCGATCCTCAAAACGGTACCCGTGAACAGCGCGGACGGAAAGCCGGACTATACCGCGGCTCATGTTCTTCTGGAGAACCGTTTCTACTCCGCCATATGGCGGTATCTCCAAAAGGACTATTCCGGTCCGGCGAAGGACTGGCTGCGCGAGACTTGCGGCAGAGAGGCGGATTTCCTGAACCTTACGTATATAATGCGGCTGCGCCGGAATTTTCCCGAGTCGCTTGCAAATCTGGACGATCTTCTGATTCCGATACGCTGGAAGCTTACGGATCAGTTCATTGAAAAACTGGCCGCCGCATCGACGGCGGAGGAGGCATTGTCGCTCCTGCGTGCGTCGAGGTGGGGCCATCTGTTTGAAAAGGACCGCTCCGGAGCGGCGGAGCGCAGCTACGAAAAGGGACTGGAGGCGTTTTGCCGCCGCAGCATACATGCGCCAGAGCCTTCTGTCATAGTGCCGCAGGCATATCTCACGCTAAAAGGCGTTGAATACGACAAACTCACCCGCGCTGTCGAGGCGGCGCGTTACGGCATATCGCCGGGCGAGGTTATATAGTAAAGGGGGGTTATACGGTTGGCAACGGAAAAAATGACGATGATAACGCTTTCCGGACCCATGGAACAGGTGGATGAGGCGATACGGTATTTTGTCATAAACCGCAACTTCCATCCCGAAAACGCAGTCACCGCGATGAAGGATGTCATGCGCCTGACTCCGTTTGATTCGGTAAACGATTATGCCGAGCTGCTTTCAAAGGCTTATTCGCTCGCCGACGAACTCGGCATCCAGCTTGAATACCGCGAATTTGCCGACTATGAGTACACCAGGGAGGAGGTCTCCCGGTGGTTTTCCGATCTGTCCTCCCGCATCGAGAGGATTAACGGCCAAATCGGGGAAGCGGAGAAGAGCAACACGGAAAAGACAAGTGTGATAGAGCGGCTTCTGCACATCGGCGATGTGGAGGAAAAACTCTCCGACCTTCTGAACATGAAGTATTCAAAGTTCAGATTCGGACGGATCCCGGCGAAAGCCTATGAGAGCTGTATGAGACTTATAAAGGCCCGGGACGACGTTTTCTTCATACGCACAGGCGACGGCGACGAGGACGGCGGCATGGTATACGGGATGTATTTCGTCCTGCCGCGATCGGCCGACCATGTCGACAGCATCTTCTCGGCGCAGCAGTTCGAGCGTATATATCTCGACAGGGATCTTGTCGGCACCGCGCAGGAGACAAAGGACCTGCTCACGCAGGAGGTGGAAAATGACCGCCGGCGTATCGAGCAGCTCCGCGCCGAGCTCAGCGGGCTGTCGGATGAGGTGCGGGAGGAATTTCTGCGCCGCTACTGCTTTGTCCGGTTCATGAGCGAGTGCTATGCGTTGCGCTCTATGGCGGGATACCGCGGCGACAGTTTTTATATAGTCGGCTGGATACCCAGATCCGAGGAAGAGGACTTTGCCCGCAGCATTGAGGAGGCGGCTCTTGGAGAAAGCGACGGCTCCGGAGAGGACGGCACCGGGACTATGGTTTTCTGGGCACCGAGCGGAGAGCTTGAGGGTGTCGTATCTGAACACAAGAGCGCAAGCGAGCTGTCGTGCGTCATCTCAGATGGGAAAAAATCCTCCGTCAAGCCTCCGGTCAGAATCAAAAGCGGGTTCCTGTCGAAGATTTATGCCCCGTTTGTGGAGATGTACGGGCTGCCCGCCTATGGTGAGATTGACCCCTGTGCCTTTATGGCGATAACATATACGGTGCTCTTTGGCATCATGTACGGCGATGTGGGCCAGGGCGTGGTCCTGTGCCTGTTCGGATATCTGCTTTGGCGTTTCAAGAAACTCTGGCTGGGGCGTATCCTGGCGCTGTGCGGCGTTTCGGCGACGGTGTTCGGCTTTGTTTACGGCAGCGTGTTCGGATATGAAGATCTGCTGCCCGGCTACAAGGTGCTCGAGGGCGAAAACACGATGAAAATACTCATCGTTGCGGTGGCTATCGGCGTCGTGCTGCTGCTTACATGCATGGTGCTGAACATGATAAACGGCATACGCCAGCGTGATTACGGCAAGGTACTGTTTTCCCCTAACGGGCTTGCGGGCTTTATAATGTATCTATCGCTGGCCGCGGGCGTCGTTGTTATGTTTGCCTTCGGCAAGAACATTTTCTCTGCCGCATATATAATCTGCCTGATCATCCTGCCTCTGCTGTGTATCTTTGCGCAGGGCCCGCTGTCAAAGCTGGTCATGGGCGAGAAGAACTGGCTTCCCAAAAGTATAGGGATGTTTATAGTCGAGGGCTTTTTCGAGCTGTTTGAAACCGTGCTCAGCTATGCGTCGAACACGATCTCTTTCCTGCGCGTGGGCGCGTTCGCTATCAGCCACGCGGGCATGATGATGGTCGTCATGCTGCTGTCCAGCGCCGGAAAGAGCGCATTCGGCGTCATCCTCGGAAACCTTATCGTTATGGGCATCGAGGGCATGCTTGTGTGCATACAGGTGCTCAGGCTGGAGTTTTACGAGATGTTCGGAAGGTTTTATACCAGCGGCGGAGAAAAGTTTGCCCCGTGTATAATCGACTATACAAAGAAAGCATAACAAATCAAAAATAAATGGAGGGTATCCGAAAATGATATTCATATATGCTTTAGTCATCCTGTTCATTGTCGCGGCGCCTCTGTGCGCGATCTATTTCCGCGTTAAGAAGGGCAGCCGGAGCAAGGCACCGCTCATTATAAACTTCTGCGCGTTCTTCGGCATGCTTGCCATAGCCTCGGTATGCCTGCTCGGTCAGTCCGCCTCTGCGGCAGACGCCGCGACCGCTGCGGCTTCCGGCGAGGGGCTTGCCACCGGTATGGGCTATCTCAGCGCGGCCCTGGCCGTCGGATTGTCGGGCATCGGCGGCGGCATCGCCGTTTCCGCCTCCGCCTCTGCGGCGCTCGGCGCGCTCAGCGAGAATGACGGTATTTTCGGCAAGGCGCTCATATTTGTTGGCCTGGCGGAAGGCGTTGCGCTTTATGGCCTGCTCATCGCATTCATGATAATCTCCAGCCTGTGATGCGATGAAATATTATGTTATCTGCGACGACCCCGATATGCTCACGGGATTCCGTTTGGCGGGGGTCGAGGGCGTCATCGTGCGCGACAGGCAGCAGGCCGAGACGGCCATAAACAGGGCGTTGCTGACCGAGGACGTGGCGGTGCTGCTTATAAGCGAGAAGGTGGCGAACATGAACCGCCCGCTTGTCGACTCGCTGCGTGTGGACGTCTTGCGCCCGCTGATATCCGTCATACCCGGACCGGATATGAAGGGCAGCGCGCATGAGTCGATAAAGCGCCTTATAACGGAGACTATCGGAGTCAAGCTCTGAGTCCCGAAGGAGGGAAAACGGATGGCAGAAATAACCGAAAAAAAGCTGCAAAACTTTGTCGACTCGATAATGGATGAGAGCCGGCGGGAGTCCGAAAACCTGATAAAGGATTTCGAGCAGCGCCGAGACAGAGAGCTGGCCGTCATAAAGCGGGATCTGGAGGCCGAGACAGCAAGCTATTACGAGCATAAAAGCCTTGAGATAAAAACGCGTGAGAGCACGCGCATATCCGCCCGCGCGGCCGAAAACAAACGCCAGCTTTTGCAGTTTCGCGAGGACTGTGCACGCAGCGTTTTCGCGCAGGTGCGCAAAAAGATAACGTCATTTACCGATAGTGAGGACTATCCGCCGCATCTGGGCAAGCTCCTGCGCAAGGCCGTATCACAGCTTGGCTACGGTTTTGCAGCGGAGGTGCATCTGCGCCGAGAGGATATGAAATACGCAGACTATCTGCTTACACAGGTGTCGGGAGTAAGCCTTGGCTTCAAGGAGGGCACTTTCCTGCTCGGTGGGCTGCGCCTGGTGTGCCCCGCCCGGGGACGGCGCATCGACCTGAGCTTTGATTCGGCGCTTAGCGATCTTGTCGGGCATTTCTCCGAGCTTACCGGCATGCAGGTGGAGGAATAGCAAATGGATTCAAATACGAATTACTATATATACGGAATAAACGGGCCCGTCGTGACAGTGCGCGGCGGCCGCGCGCTGCCGATGATGAGCGTTGTCTATGTCGGTGATATGCGCCTGCCGGGAGAGGTTGTCTCCGCCGCAGGAGATACGACGACCGTGCAGGTATATGAAGACACCGCGGGCCTCAGCTACGGCCAGCCGGTCGAGCCGACAGGGAAACCGATGTCCGTGCTGCTCGGGCCCGGGATGCTGGGCAATATATATGACGGCATCGCAAGGCCGCTGCGCACCATAGAGGAGCAGGCAGGCCCGTTCATAACCCGCGGCATCGGCCTTTCGGCCCTGGACGAGGAAAAACTCTGGGATGTCACAGTGCTCATCGGCGAGGGTGAGGAGCTCTCTCCCGGGCAGATATTTGCCGTAACTCAGGAGACGCAGAATATCGAGCACCGCAGCATGGTCCCGCCCGGGATGCAGGGCACCGCCGTGAATGTGAAGCCAAGCGGTCAGTACAGGGTGATGGACACCATCGCTGAGGTGGAGGACGCCCGCGGCGACAAAACCCCGCTTTGCCTTGCTCAGCTCTGGCCAATCAAGAAAGTACGCCCGGCTGCAAAACGCCTGCCCATAACGGGGCCTCTGGTGACGGGGCAGAGGGTCATAGACACGCTGTTTCCCGTCGGTAAAGGGGGATGCGCCGCGATTCCGGGACCGTTCGGCGCCGGTAAGACGATGGTGCAGCATCAGCTTGCAAAGTGGTCTGACGCGGACATAATCGTCTATCTCGGCTGTGGCGAGCGCGGAAACGAGATGACGCAGGTACTCGACGAATTTTCCGAGCTCAACGACCCCAAGTCCGGCCGTCCGCTGATGGAGAGGACCATACTCATCGCAAATACGTCCAACATGCCCGTCGCGGCGCGCGAGGCGTCCATCTATACGGGCATGACGATAGCCGAATACTACCGCGACATGGGGTACCATGTCGCGCTTATGGCCGACTCCACTTCCCGATGGGCCGAGGCCCTGCGTGAGATATCCGGTCGCCTTGAGGAAATGCCCGCGGAGGAGAGCTTTCCGGCGTATCTGTCCAGCCGTCTGGCCAGCTTCTATGAGCGCGCAGGGTATATGCAGACCCTGTGCGGCAGGGAGGGCAGCGTCACCGTGATCGGCGCCGTTTCGCCGCAGGGCGGCGATTTTTCAGAGCCGGTCACTCAGAATACAAAGCGCTTTATCCGCTGCTTCTGGGCGCTAGACCGAAGTCTTGCCTACGCAAGGCATTTCCCGTCCATCAACTGGACAAATTCATACTCCGAGTATTTCACGGATCTCGCCGGCTGGTACGAGAAGAATTTCGGCGAGGGATTTACCGACCTGCGGTGCCGCATGATGAACCTGCTGCAGGAGGAGTCGGCTCTGCAGGAAATAGTAAAGCTCATAGGCGCCGACGTGCTGCCGGATGACCAGAAGCTCATAATCGAAACGGCAAAGGTGATACGCGAGGGGTATCTCCAGCAGAATGCATTCCACAAGACTGACACGTTCATGACGCCGGAAAACCAGATGGCGATGATGCGGCTGATCCTCAAGCTGTACGATCAGGGCCGCGTCCTCTGCGACAGAAGGATCCCGATAAGCCAGCTTATCGCCAGCGGCATCTTTGGAGAGCTGTCCAGAATGAAATTCGGCATCGGCGAGGGCACGCCCGCGCAGGTATACTCCGACAGGATAGACGAGGTAATCGCGGATATCCTTCAAAAGAACGAAACGAGGTGACGGGCGATGCGAATCGAATATACAGGACTTGCGGAGATGCAGGGCTCGCTTGTCGCGCTCGAGGGCGTAACGGGCGTAGCCTATGACGAGCTGGCCGAGTTCACGCTCGACGACGGCGAGCGCCGCTACGGCCGCATCATACGCATAGAGGGCGAAAAGGCCGTGCTCCAGGTGTTTGAGGGCACGGATGGCATCGACATGGAGCATGTCAACACCCGGTTTACGGGCAAACCCGTCACGCTGTCGCTGTCCAAGGAGATACTGGGCCGTATTTTCGACGGCACCGGCAAGCCGCTCGACGGGCTCAGCGAGATATTCCCCGACGAGCGCCGCGACATAAACGGTTCGGCAATAAACCCCGTATCGCGCCAGTACCCGCGAAGCTGCATCCTCACGGGCATAAGCTCCATCGACGCAACGGCAACGCTTATCCGAGGGCAGAAGCTGCCCATATTTTCCGGCGCCGGCATGAGCCATAACGAGCTTGCCGCGCAGATAGTGCGGCAGGCACACATCGGCGACGGCGGGGAGGAATTTGCGATAGTGTTCTGCGCGCTGGGCGTCAAGAACGATACCGCGGAGTTTTTCAAAAAAGATTTTGAACAGTCCGGGGCTCTGGGTAGGGTCGTCATGTATCTGAACATGGCCTCCGACCCGATAATAGAGCGTATCCTTGCCCCGCGCTGCGCCCTGACTGCGGCGGAATACCTTGCTTTTACACACGGATACCATGTACTGGTCGTCATGTCGGATATGACCTCATACTGCGAGGCGCTGCGTGAATTTTCATCCTCAAAGGGTGAGATACCCTCGCGCAAGGGCTTCCCCAGCTACATGTATTCCGACCTCGCCTCGATCTATGAGCGCGCGGGCATGATACGCGGCAAGAAGGGCAGCGTGACTCAGGTTCCCATACTCACGATGCCGAACGACGATATATCTCACCCTATCCCGGACCTCACGGGATACATCACCGAGGGCCAGATCGTCCTCTCCCGCGAGCTGGAGCAGAAGGGTGTGTATCCGCCCGTGTCCATCCTGCCGAGTCTGTCTAGGCTTATGAAGGATGGCGTCGGCGAGGGATATACGAGGGAGGATCACTCCGATCTGTCAAATCAGCTTTTCGCGGCCTATTCGCGTGTGCAGGAGGCAAGGAGCCTCGCCTCGGTCATCGGCGAGGATGAGCTCAGTGAGATCGACCACAAGTATATGCAGTTCGGGCAGAGGTTTGAAAGCGAATTTCTCGTCCAGGGCATGCGGGAGGACAGAACGTTGTCCGAGACGCTGGACCTTGGCTGGAAGCTGCTTTCGCTGCTTCCGAGAAGTGAGCTCAGCCGTGTGTCGGATGAATTGCTCGACAAGTATTACACGGGGAAATAAATCCCGGCCGCATGCCCGGCGCGGCAATGCGGCACCACAGCGGAGGAAGTGAAACGATATGTCCTCAATGGCTCCTACAAAGGGAAATCTGATGTCGGCGAAGCACTCGCGTGAGCTGGCCGAGAACGGCTATGAGCTTATGGACAGAAAGCGCAACATACTTGTGCGGGAGCTCATGGCACTTATCGACCAGGCCGAGGATATCGAAAAGCGCATAGATGAGGCGTTCAGGTCGGCGCATCATTCGCTGCGCCTTGCCAACATTTCCCTCGGCAGTGTCGACGATATAGCCGGGGCGATACCCGTCGACAACAGCATAAACGTCGTTTTCCGCTCCGTCATGGGAGTTGAGCTTCCGATAGTGTCATCGGAGCGGGAAAGCGGAAAGATGCCCTACGGTTTCACAGGAACCAGCTCTGCGCTTGACGACGCCTATGCCGAATTCAACAGGGCCAAGCGTCTCGCGCTTGAGCTTGCGGAGACGGAAAATTCTATCTACCGCTTGGCGTATTTTATTAAAAAGACGCGAAAGCGGGCAAATGCGCTCAAGAACATCGTCATACCGGGACTGGATGCGGACATTGCCCGCATAACCGAAGAGCTCGAAGAGAAAGAACGCGAGGAATTTGTGCGCATGAAGGTCATAAAAGCCCGAAAAATGGGCTGAATCAATAATCTTAACAACATAAAAAATCCGCACCGGCCTTTAGGCCGGCGCGGATTTTTTGTGCTGCTGTGTTCAACGC
>CAZSRK010000044.1:0-18091 GCA_964609305.1 uncultured Oscillospiraceae bacterium | reverse complement strand
TTCATTCACTCCAGCGACTGCAAACTAATTTGCGAAAAATCCTTGACACTACCGCATGGAGCACTGCTTATTAATAATTATGTGAAAACAGTAAAAATGTGTTGTAATGCCACAACAATTATTGTATAATAGTCACAAACCAAAACAAATATTTAGATACCTTTTTAATTATATTGCTTAAATCCATTGAGTAGCGATAGTTACCCAAGGTAACTTTTGATTTCAAAAAGGAGGTTTTGGAGGCCATGGGCAAAAAACAGACTTTGGTTTTTTTCCTGGCGTGTCTTCTGTTTGTCCTGGGTGCATGCAGCGGAGACACGGCCCCTTTGCAGATTTCTCCGGAGACCGCTTCAGAGGCGGTATCTGAGCCGGAAACCTCCGAGCCTGTCACGCTGCGTCTTGCCATCTGCGGCGGTGGAACGTTTGATTGCGGGCTTATAACGGCTTTTGAACTCACAAACGAGAGATACACGGTCGAGGTCGTGGACTACTATGCAGATGCAAATTATGATTACGAGAAGGCCATACAAAAGCTTGTAACCGAGCTTATCGGCGGCAACGGTCCGGATTTGATAGATCTGTCATCTGTAAGCCTGGATCTTGCGCGGTATGCGGAAAAGGGCGCGCTCGAGGATCTGAGACCTTGGATCGAGAGCGATCCCGAGCTGTGCGACAGTGAATTTGTTGACTCCGTGCTTTCGCTGTGCGAATATGAGGACGGGCTGTACGCCGTACTGTCGGGCTTCACTGTAAAAACCATGTATGGCTCTGAGAACATTGGCGGCACAATCTCAGAATGGAGCCTCGACGAATTCTATAATTACAGCAACGCACTGGGAAGCGCAAACCTGAGCGCGGACTCAAGCTTCACCCTTGATGGGGAGGATTTTCTCGCGCAGCTTTGCTCAACATCGGTAAAAAGCTTTATTGATTATGAAAACGCGACTGCTTACTTCGATTCTGAGGAATTTATCGAACTGCTGGACTGCTGCAAGGAGATGGAAGAGCAAAACCTTCAGGAACCTGTACTGCGTATAGATTCAATTATGAATTTCTTTGAAATACAGTACCAGCGCTACTGTTTGGGAGGCGAGCTGTGCTATCTGGGAATGCCGGGACTTATGGACTCCAGCGCCCAATCATATGTCAATAATCAGAACAACTATCTCGCCATGAGCGCGCTGTCTGAACATAAAGAGGCAGCATGGTCTTTCCTGCGCTACTGCCTGACTGAGGAATATCAGAACGCTTATGTCGAGCGCGCGGTCACAAACGCATTTCCAACGAATATGGCTTCACTGGAGGCTCTTATTGAACGGTCTAAGGCGCGGATATACTATGTTGATGAGTCAGGTAAGCAGGTCGAGCAGACACAGCGCGGCATGTATGAGTACATATACTCCCCTGCTTCCGATGATGACATCGAAAAAATACTCGAGCTGATTTACTCTGTAAGCTGTATGCAAAACTACGACCCTGTGATCGCCGAAATAGTTCAGAGCGAGGCCGCAGCATTTTTTGCATCCGACAAGACGGCGGAAGAAACAGCCGATATCATACAGAGCCGGGCAATGCTATATCTCAACGAAATGGCATAAGGCTCTTTGCGAAATAACCTTAACCTTTTTCCCTTTCCCCGGGGCTTCTCCACCCCGGGGAACTTTTTTGCGTTTTTGGCCCTACTAGACGTTTTGACCGCCTTTGCCCGGTCTGGAATCGGGAAATTTCCTCTTTCACACTGCTTATTAATAATTATGTGAAAACAGTAAAAATATGTTGTAATGCCACAGCAATTATTGTATAATAATCACAAACTAAAACAAATATTTAGATACCTTTTTAATTATATTGCTTAAACCTGCTTTTAACTCAAAACAGGAGGCGACTGATGAAGACGAAGCTGTTGGTTATCGCTATTGTAATTGCCCAGATGTTGTGTCTATCCTCTTGCACGGACAGCTCCGACGCTGGCGAGCCCATAGTCCTTACACTTGGATCTTATGGCTCGACTGTGTATCCGGAGGTCCATGACTTTAACAATTCTCAGGACGAATATGTCACCGAAGTCGTCGACTATTCGCAGGATGGGCTTTTAAGTTATGAAGACGCCGTTATTAAGCTCAACACGGACCTTGCCGTCGGTAACGGGCCGGATATTATCTATTTCTGGAAGCTGCGTATAGATCCATCTCTCTACGGCAGAAAGGGATATCTTGAGGATCTGTACCCATATCTGGACAGTGACCCAGAGCTGGATCGGAGCGACTTTGTCCAGCCTTTGTTTGAGGCGTATGAAATCGATGGCGCGCTTTATCAGACGCTTCCGGGTTTCGGTGTTATGACTATTTTGGTGCCGAAATCCGTTGCCGACAGCATTTCGGAGTGGACCTTTGACGACCTTATTGACTTCGCAGAAGCTAACGGTGGCTCTTCGCCTTTTTATAATACTCATCTTCTTGACTCCATAATGCAGATAGCCGTAGAGGAATTTGTAGATTTTGAAACCTACACCGCAAACTTTGACAGCGATTATTTTAAAAGCGTTCTCGAATTTTGCAAGATGATAGAAGCAGACTCAATACAAAATGACGATGAGGGCATTTTCCGCTTAATTTGTATGAGTTCATTTATGGAGATACAGTATTTTGAGTATGTTTTCGGGGAGGAAGTCGGGATAGTCGGCTTCCCGTCCTCCAGCGGCAGCGTGAGTTATTTCAGTAACATAATGGATCAATACGGAATCAACTCAGCATCCGAGCACAAGGATGCCGTCTGGCAGTTTATCAGGACTTATTTTACGAAGGAATATCAGGAGGTATATAGCGGCATGCTTATACCAAGCAATCTGGATGCTTTGCAGGCGCTTGTCGAGCGCTCAAAGGCCACTATTATGCAGGAGGACAGTGAGGGAAACCTGACCGAATTCACTCAGCGCGGCAATTTCAACTTTGAATACCACGCTGCGACGGAGGAACAGGTGCAGCAGATGCTCGACCTTATTGACTCTGCATCCCTTCCCGCACGAGGAAACTCCACGATAACCTCAATCGTAACAGAGGAGGCAGAGGCTTACTTCGCCGGTGACCGGAGCGTAGACGAGGCTGCGCAATTAATACAAAGCCGTGTCTCCCTGTACCTGTCCGAGCAGAGCTGACTTATGCGTTACTATGCACAAAAACTTGTTATAGGTATTATCTATTGCGCTAATTGATAATTTTTCCCTGTACCTTTAGAATGTATGTATAAACACAGCAAAATCCTCACTTTTCGACATGGGGCAATTTATGTGGATTCACGCAAGTTCTGCACATTTGTGTATCTTGTCTGCGTTTTCCTTGTCTTAGTTTAATTTTGGTTGCCGTACTGCTGACGGTCTGCGCCGTCTGTCGGCTGTGGATGTTCATCCGTTGCCTGCTCAGGCCGAGGACAGAACAGAATCCACAGTCCGGCTGATTACTCAGTAAACATGCCGTAAACATGCCGGCTAATTTCAGCGCGGATTGCCCGGACACATTACATAAACCCGTGTATTTATTCATTAGAGAGTGTCCGATTTTGCCCTTTTCCCCCGTTAAATATTATATAAAACAGGCGAGGAAGAGGGAAAACTAAGTGAAAATGCGCCGCTCTTTTTATCGCTAAGGTCGTATATTTTACAAAGCGCCCGTGCGTTGAAAGAGGGCACCCAATGTAACTTACAAGCTGCTCATTACAGCTTGAATATCGGCTTACTCTTTAAAGTTGCATAATTACAAATTTAAGGAGGTCCGGTTATGAAAAAAAAGAAAGTGATTACCACCGTCTGCACTGTTTTGGTGATCGTTTTGCTTGACTGCGTACTACCCTTTCCCCAGAGGATAAACAAAACGTTTTCTGGGATAATCTAGCTGAATGGGAGTGAATCGGCCCTCGCAACGGAACTGAGCGTCAAGGGCTGGTACTTCCGCTATCTTCTGCGCAGCAACAGCAATCACTTTGACGGTACGATCACATATGACGGGCAAGATATATACCGAAGCGCTCCCCCTTTTTGACTGGACGTCCGAGAGTAAATACGGTGTCGGAACATACTACAATGCCGATAAAAACCAGATGGATCGATTTGGCCCGATATACTTGTCTGACTGCTTTGACAAGTTCCTGATATGCGACGGATTTCAGCTGTTTTTCTTTCCCGCTGAAACAAGAGACGAAGCAGTCAGCATCGCAGTCGGGCTGACCGGCGACGAGGGCTATTCATAATAACAATCCTTTTTCTGTTTATCCCCGGGACTTCGCGTGCCGGGGATTTTTGTTTCAAATACGGTATGTCACCTTTCACAAACTGCGGCAGACCAGAAACGCAGATGGCTGTCATTGGACAAAAAGCAGATACCGGCAGCCAAGATAAAAGGTTAAAAACGGTCAGGGCTCTCTTCCTGGTGATCAAAAGATGTTTATCGGTCTATCTTGCGTGCACATGCCCTATATCGGTTTATGGCTTTGATATCGACGGCGCATTGTCGCGGCACGGAAAGCCTCAGCCTCAAATACTGTTTTAAGGGAATAAATAATAAGGCGGTAACAAAGCAGGGCCGTATCGCCAGGACTGTCCTGTGGCTGAAACATTACGGGTTTACCGGATGGCCTTGCTGCGTTTTTTCAACAGACATGCCGTCTTGTAAAGCGCAGCGGCTTTATATACTGTCAGCATCGGGTCCTGCCGGCCCAAATGTCACTGCCTTAAACCGAAACCCCGGCCACCACAATCACAGATTTTCCCTTATCCTTAATATATAAGATAAAATGGAGGGAATTTGTGTGGAAAGCGTGAATAATTTGTCAACTAATCTGAAAACACTGCAGGAAGGCCGGGGACAAAATCTTACGGAGTTTTCCAGAGAGCTGTGCATTCCCAAATCAACTTTGCAGTCTGTGATGACCGATGGCAATACTACGCTGGATACGCTTATCCGTATTGCCAATGCTCTTAACACATCTCTGGACGAACTGGTCTTCAATGAGATGGACGTTGAGCAGAAGGACAGACTTTTGTCACTCCTGGACGGACTGGATTGGTATCTCATACTTCCCGAGGGGCGTCAGGAACAGTTATGTTATCACCTGCGCGAGATACAGAAGCTTATGGTGGCTGAAAAAGGACAGTCCGGTCAGATCTGATGCAAGCCACCTGTGCCGGCTCTCCCAAACACCCGCCTCGGCATAACTGTGCACGCACCGGGACCGGGTGTCTATCTTTGTACTGTTCCCGCTCCTGACCCGGAATAGTTTTAAACAGCCGGCACAGTCAAAAAGAGCGCCGTCCCGATTAAGGGACGGCGCTTGTGTTTCAATTATCTTACTATGCCGCGTATCAGTTTGGCACAGGGTGTCGGCTGTGCTCCAATATTAAAACATTCTCTCAACCGGCCCGCGGCAGAGAGCGCTTCCTGCATGCTTCTGGCATGTATCTGGGCCAAACATTCCCCTTTCTTTACGGTATCCCCGCTTTTCCTGCACAGTACCACACCGACGGAAAGGTCTATTTCCTGTCCCTTAAACGTTCTCCCTCCGCCGAGCTGTGTGCATATGCGGCCAATATCATCGGCCCTGATTGAGTTTACATAACCATCCGTATCGCTCATCAATTCATACACCACAGGTGCCTGCGGGAGTAGGGAAAAATCATCAACAGCATCAGGATTTCCATTTTGTGCTGCAACAAACTCTTTTAGTTTACATAATGCATTTCCACTCGTGATTAACGCCAGCAGCATCCCGTCTGCCTCAACCTCACTCGCGGCTTTTCCCGCTTCAATAAGGATATTGGAGCCGATGGCAAGACATATCTCCAGTATGTTCCCGCCGCTTTCGCCGCGAAGAACACTTATTGCCTCGCGCACCTCCAGCGCGTTTCCGACATTTGAACCCAGGGGCTCCTCCATACTGGTAACAACGGCGACAGTCTTTTTTCCGGCGGCCCTGCCCACATCCACCATGTCGCGCGCTAGTGCAAAAGCCTCCTCCTCGGTCTTACAAAAGCTGCCGCTTCCGGTCTTTACGTCCAACACTATGATGTCTGCTCCGGCCGCCAGCTTCTTACTCATTATGCTGCTTACGATCAACGGACGGCTGTCCACCGTCGCGGTGACGTCGCGCAGCGCATAAAGCTTCTTGTCCGCAGGATCCAGGTCAGACGTCTGTGCGGCTATCGCAAAGCCAACATTCTCCACATTTTCAAAAAACTTTTCACGGGAAAGCTCGACCGAAAAGCCCGGAAAGCTTTCAAGCTTGTCTAGAGTACCGCCCGTGAAGCCGAGGCCGCGACCCGACATCTTTGCCATGCGTATGCCGAGGGAGGCCACGAGCGGACAGAGTATAAGCGATATCTTATCGCCCACGCCGCCTGTGCTGTGCTTATCGGCTTTGATACCAGAGATGGAAGAAAGGTCGAGTGTCTCCCCGCTGTGGAGCATTGCCATGGTCAGGGCAAAGGTCTCCTCCCTTGTCATGCCGCGGAAATATGTAGCCATAAGGAACGCTGACATTTGATAGTCCGGGATCCGTCCCTGTACATATTCGGTTATCATCCACTTTATCTCTCCATCGCTGAGAATAGCGCCGTCGCGCTTTTTCTCGATGAGCTCCGTCATCAGCAATGTAAAAGCCCCCATTCAGGATTCTATATCTGTCCGTAGTTGGCGGACATTGTGCGATTATTATATCATCATTCAGCGGGGATTGCAATCTCGCCAGGGCTTATGATAACATATCTTTTTCCCTGTATTATGCGCTCCTGCCCTGGTATTATCCCTTCGCGCCAGGGCATTGCAACCAGATAAGGCTCCTGCACGCTTACAAGCGTACCCTCCGGCAACTGGAACCAGCCTGTATCCTGATTCTGTGGCTGTGTCTCACATTCCGGAGTCTCATCCGGCTGTTCGTCGGCTTTCTTATCCTGTTCCTGTTCGGGTTCACACTCTGTCCCCTCATCCGCCTGCTGCCGCGGCGGGATATCCCCGTCAAAGGGATTTCCGGACTCCGCCGCGTAGAATATCTCGTCAGGCATGGACTCCAGCGCCGCGCGGCTGAAGCATTTCCTGATGCGCAGCACCCCGTTTTCGGGCAGCATCACGCCAAGGCGACCCTCCTCGCCTTCCGGCGAGAATACCGACAGGCGTATAAGCCGCTGAACATCGTCACATTCGGCCTCAAAGACCGTCATCAGCCCGGCCCGATATACTTTAAGCGTACCCAGGTTCCGTCCGTCTATAATAACGGGATATTCTCCGTTCATAAAAAGCACCCCCTCCGCACAAGACTATGCGCGGAAGGGGTGGATTATTCAGCCTATCGTATACGCCCCGCGTACTATAAGCTGCACGCTGGAGGCCGTGGCCACAACGCCGTTGCCGTCTGCCGTCACCATGTAAAGGTGATTCGCCGTAAGGGAAGCGCCATTTTCAAGTGACGCGGCATCCGTCGCATCTATCAGGCCCGGAGAAGCAGCGGCCGAGACAGTGGCCGAACCGGTACGCAGCATGATTTCACATCCCACGTTTCCAATCAACGTCTGCCCGCTTGAAAGGGTCACGACTTTATAGGTATCGGTCTGGGAGGAGCCGGAATACGCATCCAGCGCGGCCTCGAGCTCATCCCCAAACTGCTCCATAAGCTCCGGCGTTAGCGTCTGTTCAAGATAGCTGAGCGTTATAAGCGGGTCGGAGCTGGTGCCAAAGTTCGTCGCGGCGTAGGCGCTGACGCCAGCGACCAATACAACGGCCAGCACTATTGAGAGTATTGTTATCAGTCTTTTGTTTTTCATATGTATACTCCTTATTCTTCCCCGGGGAGCGTCAGAAAGGCGCCCCTAGGGGAGATTTCTCCTGTTTCAGCCCAGGCCGAAACTGACCGCGATGGCGCTGTCGACCTTGTTCATCGTCGGTTCGTCCAGCCGTCCCATCTTGTCTTTCAGTCTGGATTTGTCGATTGTACGTATCTGCTCGAGCAGGATGACGCTGTCACGCGACAGGCCATAGCTCTTTGCTCCAAGCTCGATGTGCGTCGGCAGACGCGCTTTCCCGATCTGGGAGGTTATTGCCGCGGCAATGACCGTCGGGCTGTGTTTGTTGCCCGTGTCGTTCTGGACTATCAGCACCGGGCGCATACCCCCCTGTTCGCTTCCGACTACCGGACTGAGGTCTGCATAACAGATGTCACCGCGTTTTACGATGCTCATGTATATCATCTCCGATGAATGATGGTCGCCTGCTACATTATATTCTTATGTAGGGCGCTGTTATCATTCTCTCACACACAGGAAGATTTTATACATCAGGCGGGGCTATTTAATCCTCATATATCCGTGGCACGCGTGGGGAGACAGCACACAGCAGCTCATAGCTTATCGTGCCGCATTTCTCCGCGAGCTCCTCAACCGGGATAAACTCCTCCCCGTCGCGGCCAAATATGACCGCAATGTCGCCGGCAGCCGTCCCCGGCACATCGGTGACGTCGACCATACACATGTCCATGCAAATGCGGCCTATCTGCCTGCACCGCTTGCCGTTTATGAGCACCTCCAGCTTGCCGGAGAGCGTGCGGTGAAGGCCGTCAGCATATCCGATTGGCAGGACAGCAACACGCATGTCCCTTTCCGCAATAAACGTCCTTCCGTAGCTGATGCTGTCGCCGGCCCTGTGCTCAGTCACGGCGGCCACACGGCATTTAAGCTGCATGGCCGGCTGAAGCTCGATCTCGCCGTGTTCCGCTGCGGGATAGCAGCCGTAAAGTGCGATTCCGGGTCGAATCATGTCCATATACGTTCCTTTATAGTTTACCATGGCTCCGCTGTTTGTGCAATGGCAGATTTTGAACCTGTGTCCGGTTTCATGGGCAATCCTGTCTATCGTGTCCGTAAAACGCACAAACTGGGTATGCGTAAAATCATTGTCGTACTCGTCGGAGACAGCAAAATGCGTAAATATCCCCTCCGCCTCCAGATTTGGAAATTCCAGCAGGCTTTTAATATCCTCAAATGCTTTGTCGTCGCAGGCCGGGAAGCCTGTACGCCCCATGCCGGTCTCGATCTTTATATGTATCTTGAGAGTAAGGCCCGTCCCTTCGAGCAGGCGGGACATCTCTTGCGCCGAATCAATGTCCCCGACAGCCTGGGCAACGCGCAGTTCGGCAAGGCGCACGGCACAGTCCGCCGGGCCGGGGCCAAGGATGAGTATTGGCAGAGTTATTCCGCAGGCACGCAGCTTCTCCGCCTCGTCAATACAGGCAACGGCGAGATAATCGCAGCCCTCGCTCTCGAGCATGGAAGCGACCCTTACCGCGCCATGGCCGTAGGCGTCCGCCTTCACAACGCCCATAAAGCGGCATCCTTCAGGAAGCTGCGCGCGCATGTTTCTGTAATTATTTTTTATATTATCAAGGCTTATCTCAGCCCAGGTCCTTTTCTTGAGTTCACTCATTGATTATCAGCCTCTTATCCATGTGTCAAATATACATGACACTACCACTGTACCACCGTTGTCAAGCTCCGCATAGACCGGCGCATAAAGTTCGGGATCTATCCAGGCGGTCAGGACGGTTTCGTCCGAGACACGAAACTGCGCCGTGATGCACTCCACGCCCAGCTTCTCCTCTCGCCATACCTGCATCTGCCATCCGTTTGTGAGAACGTCCGCCACGCATGGCAGCGCCGAGACAGGGTTAAGCCCGTCGGAATTGAGTTCACCGACGGCAAGTTCCACTCCATCATAGCTCAGTACCAGGCCCTCGCTCTGAACTGTCGCGGTGACTCCCTCAATGATTTCCGGCTCGAGCACAACGACAGAAAACACCTCGCCGTCGCCCGTACATTCAAGCGTATACTCATATTCAGAGGTACAAACGCGCGCCTTCATCGTCAGCGCCGTCGAGCTTTTCAGCTCTTGTTGCATTATGTCAACCAATTCCTCGTCGCTGTCCCCGCCGCAGCCAGCCACGAGGATCAGGCTTATCATAAGTGCGAACAGGAATGTCCGTCTCATGCTTTTACCTCATTTAATAATCTCCATTGCTGCCCGCGGCAGCATCTCAATCAGATCGCTCGCTGTCATAGAGTACTGTCCCAGCTTCTCTGCGCACAGGTCCCCGGCGCGGGCGTGCAGCCACGCCGCCGTAAGCACCCCGCTCTTGAGCGGAAACTGGCAGAGCATTGCTCCGAGTATCCCGGCCAGCGCGTCACCTGTGCCTCCTTTTGCCATACCTGCATTTCCGGCGCAGATTATGTAAACCTCACCGTCCGGGAATGCACATACCGTTCTGTGCCCTTTGAGCACCAGCACGCAGCCGTGCTGCTGCGCAAAAGCCCTTGCATCCGCCTGCCTGTCTCCGGTCAAAGTACCGCCCAGCCGCACAAACTCCCCCTCATGTGGCGTGAGGACCGCCGGCCGGGCGCATCTGCCCAATACGGATATATCCTGCGCCAGTGCATACAGGCCGTCCGCGTCAAGCACAAGCTGCCGCCTGCTGCCGAAAATGAGCTCAAGAACTGTTTTGGTCAGCTCCTCCGACCGGCCGAGGCCGCAGCCAATGACGCCGACGTCGCAGTTTTCCAGCTTTTCTTTCGCAACGGCGAGCCCATCGTGCGAGAGCCTGCCATCACCGTCATCCGCAAGCGGGAACGGCATGGCCTCCATGTTCTTTATGGCTGTAATACCATATATCTTTTCCGGCACCCCCAGATATACCAGCCCTGCGCCGGACCTGACCGCCGCGCGGGCACACAGGCTTGGCGCACCGGTATAGCCGAGGCTTCCGCCGATGATGCACAGTTTTCCGTAATCGGATTTGTGGCTGATCTCCGGCCTTTTGGGAAGCGATACGTCTTCGACAGTTACGGCGAAAATATCTGTGGCCGAGGTGTCGAGGATCTCCCTGGGGATCCCGATATCGACAATCCTGAGCTCGCCGCAGCAGGTACACCCAGGTTCCGCGAGGTGTCCGGGCTTCGCCATGGAAAAGGTCACAGTCACGTCGGCATGTACCGCTTCACCCGGAATACGGCCGGAATCGGCCTCCACCCCGCTGGCTATATCTGCGGCGACAACCGGCGCGGAAGCGGCGTTTATGAGTCTTGCAGCCTCCAGCCCCTTTCCGCGCAGCGCGCTGTTAAGGCCGATGCCAAACATCGCGTCGATTATAACCCCCGCATCTCCAAGCTTTTCAGCAAGGCCATCCTCACCGGGGTCAAAATCCTCAAGTCGGCCGCCAAACTCACCAAGGCGGCGCTCCATCTCCAGCGAGTCCGGCGTCATCTTCCCTCGGGAGCCGACAAGCAGCGCGCGCACGGAAAACCCCTTACGCAGAAGGAACATCGCAGCGGCGATACCGTCTCCGCCATTATTGCCGCTGCCGCAGAACACATAGGCCTGTCTGTTTCGCGCGAGTGCTTCCGCGGCCTGTGCGACATGGCGCGCGGCATTGGTCATAAGAAGCGTCGACGGTATGCCGACTACGTTTATCGCGTTGTTGTCGGCATTTCTCATGAGCTTTGAATCGGACAGTCTCATTGCGCTTTACTCCTCTTTGAACTTACCGCCGCGGACATACTGCCTGAAAGCGTCGAGCATCCTGTCCGAAGGCGAGAAGGCAAGCACGGTCTTTTCGCCGGTCTCGCTTTTGACTATCACGATCCAGTCTCGCTGCCCGGCACCGCTGCCTCGCGCGTCGATGAGTTTTGCATCGCCGATCAGCGGGTCACAGCTTTCACTGTACGGCGTCATAAGCTCTATATCACGGCAGTTGAATGACAAAAGCGTCGACCGTTTGCGTTTTCCGATTATCCTGTCTATATCTATTTCCCCGCTGTAAAACGAATACTCGTATTCCAGGCCAAGAAAACGAAATGCCAGAAACACGCCTATGCACACAAGCGCGAAAAGCACCGGGAATACGGCCGAACCGAATTCCCCAAGAAACATCCCGGTGACAAAGTAAAACGCAACCGTCAGCACGATACCGAGGAGGACAGCGGCGACCTTCAAAAGCGCGACCATAAGCGGGCGTTGACGCACGACCAGTTCCTCAACAAAAACGTCCTTATATGTTTTCATGGCGTTCGTCCTTTCAAGAATACGTTAAAAAGTATTATAGTATTCGTATTAATATTTGTCAAAATTTAATGTTGCACACCCGGAAGTTATGTGATATAAATACTAAAGAATTATGCCATCGCAGTGATCGGGAAAATAGCGCCCCGGTCCCCGCGCCAGAGAAGGAGTGCCGCCGGCTGAAAGCCTCCCGCGGGGAAGGTGTTTGGTTCGCCCGTGAGCGCCGGCCAATCCCCGGCGGGTCCGCCCGTTACAGCGGCAAAAGTGCGGCGCGTCATTCATTCATTTTATGCGCCGAATTTGGGTGGTACCACGGAGGAGTTTACCTTTCGTCCCATTGTTTTGGGACGGAGGGCTTTTTATTTTTAAATATGAAATATGAAAATTTCTGAAAAGGAGTCAGCGATAAAATGATCAAAGAGCAACTGACAAAGCTCCGGGCGGCTTCGATGGAGGCCATCGCCAGCGTAACCAGTCCCGAGGAGCTTGAGAGTCTCCGCGTCCGGTATCTCGGAAAGAAGGGCGAGCTTACCGCCATATTAAAGCAGATGGGAAAGCTCTCTGCCGAGGAGCGCCCCGTGATCGGGCAGCTTGCCAACCAGATGCGTGCCGAGCTTGAACAGGCCATCGAGTCGCGCCGGGCAGACATCGCCGCAAGGCTGCTTGAGAAGAGACTGGAGGAGGAAACCGTCGATGTCACCCTGCCGGCAAAATCTGTCCCGATAGGGAAGGCGCATCCCCTGACCTCCGTGCTCGACGAGGTCAAGGAGATATTTATCGGCATGGGCTTTACCATCGCGGAGGGTCCGGAGATCGAGCTTTCGTCCTACGACTTTGACAAACTCAACATCCCCGAGGGGCACACTGTCCGCGAGTGGACGGACACTTTCTATATAACCGAGGACGAGCGGATACACCTGCGCTGCCAGACCTCCCCCTGCCAGGTGCGCGTCATGGAGACGCAGCCTCTGCCCATACGCATCATCGCCCCGGGCAGAGTCTACCGCAAGGACGAAGTAGACGCCACGCACAGCCCCATGTTCCATCAGATCGAGGGGCTCGTGGTTGACAAGGGCATCACGATGGGTGACCTGAAGGGTACGCTCAACACCCTGGTCGAGCGGCTCTACGGCAAGGGGACCAGGACTCGCTTCCGTCCCCACCATTTCAATTTCACCGAGCCGAGCTGCGAGATGGACATCCAGTGCTTCGAATGTGGCGGCAAGGGCTGCCCGGTCTGTAAGGGCGAGGGCTGGATTGAGCTGCTCGGTGCCGGCATGGTGCATCCCAAGGTACTGGCCGGCTGCGGCATAGACCCGGAGATATATTCGGGCTGGGCTTTCGGCTGCGGGCTTGAGCGTATGGCGATGCGCCGCTATAACATCAGCGATCTTCGTCTGGTCTTTGAAAACGACGTGCGCTTCCTCGCACAGTTCTAAGGGGGATACAGGTATGAAACTTTCAAGAGAATGGCTCAGCGAATTTACCGTGATAGACGCTTCCAACAAGGAGTTTTCCGAGCGCATGACCATGTCAGGTTCCAAGGTCGAAGGATATGAGGTCACGGGAAGCGAGATAAAAAATGTCGTCGTCGGCAAGGTGCTGTCTCTCGAGCGGCATCCCGATTCAGACCATATGTGGGTATGTATGATGGATATCGGCCAGGCACAGCCCGTGCAGTTCGTGACAGGCGCGCAGAATCTTAAGGTCGGCGACTATGTCCCCGTTGCAAAGGACGACTCTTGGCTGCCCGGCGGAGTGCACATCACCTCCGGCAAGCTGCGCGGAGTGCTCTCAAACGGCATGCTCTGCTCTCTTAAGGAGCTGGGGCTTGACACACATGACTTCCCCTATGCGATCGAGGACGGCATCTTCGTTCTCAGCGACGACCCCGACCTTTCCGGCAGGCTCACGCCGGGTGAGGACGTGATCCCGGTCATTGGCTTTGGTGACAGCGTCATCGAGTTCGAAATAACCAACAACAGGCCCGACTGTCTGTCCATGCGCGGCCTCGCAAGAGAGAGCGCGGCTACCTTCGGCACGGAGCTTAAGCTGCATGTGCCCGAGAGCCACGGAAGCGGTGCCGGCGATATAACTGACCACCTGTCAGTTGAGATCGTCGAGCCTCATCTCTGCCCTCGCTATACTGCGCGTATGCTGCGCAACATCCGGATAAAACCCTCCCCGCTGTGGATGCGTCGCCGGCTCAGAGCCAGTGGGGTCCGGCCGATAAACAACATCGTTGATATAACAAACTATGTCATGCTCGAGTATGGTCAGCCTATGCACGCCTTTGACTACTCCTGTGTCGGCGGCGACAGGATCATCGTCCGCCGTGCAAACGAGGGAGAGACGCTTGAGACTCTCGACGGCAACACGCGCCGGCTCACACCCGAGATGCTCGTCATCGCCGACGAGAGCAGGCCCATCGGCGTTGCAGGCGTCATGGGCGGCGGCAACAGCGAGATAACGGACGAGACCGAGGCCATAGTTTTCGAGTCTGCAAACTTCAACGGCATCTCCGTGCGCCGCACCGGCCTCGCTCTCGGCATGAGGACGGACGCCTCTTCCCGCTATGAGAAAGGCCTTGACCCTCTTAACACCATGCCTGCTGTCGAGCGCGCCTGCGAACTGGTGGAGCTGCTCGGTGCCGGCGAGGTGGTACCCGGCTGCATTGACGTCATAGCCTCCGAGGCGGAGACACTGACCCTTCCGCTCGATCCGGAACGCGTCAACGCCCTGCTCGGCACCGACATTGACAGGCAGTTTATGATAGACACACTGCGAAAGCTCGACTTTACAGTAGAAAACGATGTCATAACCGTCCCGAGCTGGCGCGGCGATATCGAGGGCTTTGCCGATATCGCAGAAGAGGTCGCGCGTTTTTACGGCTACGACAACATCACTCCCACAGTGTTCAGGGGCGCTACGGCACAGGGCGGATACAGCGACAAGCAGTCCGCCGGGCGCAGGGTGGCGCAGCTATGCCGTGGCATGGGATACTATGAGATCATGACCTATTCTTTTGGCAGCCGCAGCGCCTGGGACAGGATACGTCTTCCTGAAAACTCGGAAAAGCGCCGGGCCTTCACGATCCTCAACCCTCTGGGAGAGGACACGAGCGTCATGCGCACAACCTCCCTTCCCTTCATGCTCGACGTGCTTGCAACCAACAACGCAAAACGCAATACGGACGTAAAACTCTATGAGCTTGCGACAATCTATCTGCCTGTCGATGATAATGAGCTTGCCGATGAGCGCAGCATCCTCACCATGGGCGTCTATGGCGCTGGTGCCGACTTTTTCGCCGTAAAGGGAGAGGTCACTGCGCTGCTGGGGGCCATGCGTATTGGCGATTTGTCTTTCCGGGCAAAGAAGGACAACCCCTCCTACCATCCCGGGTGCTGCGCGGAGGTATATTCGGGCGACACACTTCTCGGCGTCATGGGCCAGATACATCCTCTGGTCTGTGAAAATTACGGCATCGACCACGACGTGTGCGCGGTGGAGCTGGACTTTGCCGAGATGCTCTCCTGCCGCGGGCCGGAGCCTAGCTATGTACCGCTGCCGCGTTTTCCCGCCGTCACGCGAGATATCGCCATCGTCTGCGACGCAGATATCCCGGCGGCCGAACTTGAAAAAACTATTATGCTAAACGGCGGAGAATATCTCGAAAGCTGCGTCCTGTTCGATGTGTATACCGGCGCGCCTATCCCCGCCGGAAAAAAGAGCGCGGCCTTCTCCCTTGTCATGCGCGCAAAGGACCAAACCCTGACCGACGAGCACGCCGATGAGACCGTCTCCGCGGTCCTATCAGCCCTTGAAAAAGTTAACGGTGCTGTAATAAGATAAGCTCTTTTGAGTAAAAATGTAACTGAATAGTAATATTAAACGCCTTTACAGTTTTTCAAATTTTGCTATAATATAACCAGTTCAGCTACAAATCTGTTATACTCGTCAAGGGAGGGTTCCGGTATGGAGGACGCAACCAGGAAATTCAATGTAATAGACAACAAGACCGAGATCAAGGAAATTCTGTCCTCTGTAAACGAGTCCCTCATGGTCAAAGGCTATAACCCCATAAATCAGCTCGTGGGTTATATTCTCTCCGAGGACCCGACCTATATCACAAATTATAACAACGCGCGCAGTCTCATTACAAAAATCGACCGCGACGACCTTCTCCATGAGCTGCTTGTCAGTTATCTGGAGAAATAAAACAATAAAGCGGCGGCGTACATGACCCAGAAAAAAACGGGTCATGTACGCCGCCGTATTATTATCTAACGCGGAAGGAGCAAAATATGCCTGGAAAATTTTCTGCAAAAGATATTGTCATCGGCATCATCTATGAGGTGAAGAAATCCGATGATTTCCCCACCGGATACAGGGTCAGCCTTCTTGGTACGCAATGAGGTGCTGGAGTTTGACACTGTCAAGAAGGTGTACGAGCTTCAGTTCTCGCCGGAGTTTTTCCCCTATCCCTGCCTCGGTGAAATTAACTTCAAAGTGACATTCGACGAACGCGGCATTATCACCGATATGACCGCATATGACCTTTACACTCAGGGCTGCCCGGTCCAGACAGGCATGACCATTGGTACATACGCCATGTTCCAAAAGCAGATAACTGCTGAGACTCCCCGCATCAGCGACATACTGCGCATCGAAAACGGAGCTGTCGTACTTCACGGCTACAAAAAGCACAAGGGTTCCATCGTAACCGAGATTCACAAAGGGCATATTTCGGAACTGCACGACGGTTTTTCCTATCCCCTCGCGCCGGACACCGTTTTCTACACCTGGGACTGGTCAAGTGCAAAACGACCCTTTTCCAGATGCACGCAGGAGGAGTTTGTAGAGCGCGGATATGTCCGCCATTTCTCTGTCGGCTCGGCCGACGACGCCGCAAAAAACTGCTACTGGATTAATTTCTACTCAACCCGTGGAGATGAGAGTGTGTTCGATATCGTTAAGATCTTTCTTAACGATCCTCCCGGATGGGTATGAGCGTTAGCGTTATGGAATTTAACGGGCTTCACTTTAACAGCGTCGGGGATCTTGAGATAGGGCTTATTACCGGCTTTTCAGAGGCATCCGACTCCCCACCCGGATATCGCATGTCCATGTATGTCCGCTCCCGGGAAAAATACTACAACGTCTCCGAAAGCGTTTGGCGGCTTCAGTTTTCGCCGGATTACAATCCCTATCCCTGTCTGGGCGAATACTTCTTCTCCCCCGTTTATGACGAGAGCGGCACAGTTGTCAGGCTGGTCGATGTAAACGATATATATGCCGATGGGAATCCAATAAAGACGGGCCTGTCAGTCGGTACCTACGCGATGTTCAGGGTCCTAATAACCACTCTGACTCCGACCGTTGGCAGTTATCTCAGTTTTTCGGAAGGCTGTATACGGATAAACGGGCTGGAGCTTGCCCAAAGCCGGAGACTTTTGACAAACCTGGTATACGGAGGGGCGATAAGTTCCGTTTCGGACGGAGTTTGCATCCGCCTAGCCAGTGATGCGGACGTCTATACCTGGGACTGGCGGAAGGCAAAACAGCCCTTTGCCCGGTGCAGCCGCGAGGAAGCGGCGAGACGAGGCTATGTAACGCGCTTTTCCCTTGGCTCAATCGAAGACATGAAAAATGACTGTTACTGGTTCAGCATGTATTCAACCCGCGGCGATGAGAGCGTCTGTGACATGGTCAATATTTTTCTCAACTCTGCTCCGGGTTGGCAATAAGGAAATTTAAAATGAGTTTTTCGCGCATGTTTTTCCTTGGCTACTTTCAGTGTTTTCCACCAGGCTAAAAAACTAAAAGAAACGAGGCAGGACATGCAAAAACCCCCGCTGTGGTTTTCACAGCGGGGGTTTTGACAGATTCTATTATAGCTTGTTCTCTTTGTCCATCACTTCGCGATGCTCTCGCTAAAGCGCATGAGTATCGTCGCGCTCTGGGCACGCGTCGTCGTACCCTCGGGACTGAGCACGTTGTTGCCCATG